>QGUL01000370.1 GCA_003242425.1 Pseudomonadota bacterium
TGCCCGGCGCCGCTCCGGGCTGTCCGGACGGCGCCTTGGGCGTCACGTGCGGCGGGATGCCGGCCGAAGGAACGCGGCCGGCCTTCACGTCCTCGTACCAGTAGTAGTGATGCTCCTTGGCCCAGGTCTCGTCCACTTCGCCGGTCGCCATGGCCTTGAAGGCGCCCTTCATGCCGATCGTGCCCATGTAGATGTGGCCGATCGCGCCGGCCATGAACAGCGATGCGCCGACCAGATGGATGATGTTCGCCCACTGCATGGTCTGGCGCGACTGCTCGAAGTTGGGGAAGTCGAGGATCAGTCCCGTGACGCTCACCACCACGCCGAGCAGCGTCACGCCGCCCCAGAACCAGAGCTTCTCGCCGGCATTGAAGCGGTGCGATTTGGGCTCGTGATGGCTTCGCGAGAACAGCCCGCCGAAGCACTTCAGCCATTCCTTGTCGTACGCCCGCCAGACGTTGTCCTTCACGAAGGTGACGAACATCGCCAGCACGCAGACCACGAACAGCGGCCCGATGAAGTTGTGCAGTGCCTTCGCGCCCGCAGCGATCCAGCTGAAGGCGTTGTGGCCGATGACGGGAATCAGCACGTGCTTGCCGAACAGGATCGCCAGACCCGTGAGCGCGAGCAGCACGAAGCTGATAGCCGTGGTCCAGTGCAGCAGGCGCTCCCATGCCGTGAAGCGCACGATGCGCCGCCCCGTCTCTGGTTCGTGCAGCGTGATCGTGCCCTTGTAGGCGTAGAAAGCGAGCGCCGCGACGAAGGCGATGGCCAGCAGCCAGCCGCCCAGTTGCGTGAGCGGGCCGTTGCGGATCTCGCGCCAGCGTTCGCCCTCATGCTGGATCAGCACGCCCGCTTCGGGGCCGCGCGCGGTGGTGTAACCGGCCTGGCCCGAACGCACCTCGCGCCAGAACGGCGCGTTGTTGTACGGTTGCGTGCGCTGGCGCTCGACCTGCTGCTCCTGGACCGTCATCGACTTGTCATTCTGCGCCCACGCGCCGAAAGACAGGCACAGCAGCAGGGCGCAGAACGCGCGCACGATCCAGTCTTTAGAGAACTGCCCCATATCGACCTCCTTTGCCCGGTCGCGTCAGCGCGTGCGGGTGTACTCGTTCTGATGCATGGCGCGCTGCGCGAGCTCGCGCTCCCACTTCGCGCGGTCGCCGCCGTACGGCTGCGCTTCCCACGGACGCTGATCGGCCTTGCCTGAATAACTGCGGGTGCGGTCATCGTAGGTGGCGGTCTGATCCGCCTCGGCACAGGCGACCAGCAAGGCCGCGCTGGCGATGACGAGCATGAATTTCATGGGCGCCCTCACTTAGTTGTTTCCGCTTCTGCGCGCGCCTGCGCCGTCCGGGTGTCGGGACGGCCGTAGGCGGTTTCCCAACCCACCATCTGCGTACCCTTGCCGCGCACCACCACACGCGTGCGGAAGATGTCGGCCAGCACATCGCCGTCGCCGGCGATCAGCGCCTTGGTGGAGCACATCTCCGCGCACGCGGGCAGCCTGCCCTGCGCCAGACGGTTGGCGCCGTACTTGGCGAACTCCTCGGGGCTGTTGTCCTGCTCGGGGCCGCCCGCGCAGAAGGTGCACTTGTCCATCTTGCCGCGCGCGCCGAAGGCGCCGGTCTGCGGGAACTGCGGCGCGCCGAAGGGACAGGCGTAGAAGCAGTAGCCGCAGCCGATGCACATGTCCTTGTCGTGCAGCACCACGCCTTCGCTGGTCTGGTAGAAGCAGTCGACCGGGCACACCGCCATGCAGGGCGCGTCCGAGCAGTGCATGCAGGCGACAGAGATCGACTTCTCGCCCGGCACGCCGTCGTTGATGGTCACCACGCGGCGCCGGTTGATGCCCCACGGCACCTCGTTGGTGTTCTTGCAGGCGGTCACGCAGCTATTGCACTCGATGCAGCGCTCCGCATCGCAGAGGAATTTCATTCGGGCCATATCTCATCTCCTCCGGGAATCGGCCCGCGCCGTGCGCGGGCCCGTCCCTCTTTGGTTGCGTCGCTACGCCTTCTCGATCTGGCAGAGCGTGGTCTTGGTTTCCTGCATCATCGTCACCGAGTCGTAGCCGTAGGTCGTGGCGGTGTTGACCGCCTCGCCGCGCACGATCGGCGCCGCCCCTTCCGGGTAGTAGGCGAGCATGTCCTGCCCCTGCCACCAGCCGGAGAAGTGGAACGGGATGAATGCGTGATCCGGACCGACGCGTTCCGTGACGAGCGCCTTCACCTTCAGGCGCGCACCGCTGGGCGTCTTCACCCAGACGTATTCGCCGTTGCGGATGCCGCGATCATTGGCCACCTTGGGGTTGATCTCCACGAACGCATCCTGCTGCAGTTCCGCCAGCCACGGGTTGGAGCGCGTCTCCTCGCCGCCGCCTTCGTACTCCACCAGACGGCCGCTGGTGAGCACGATCGGGAATTGCTTGCTGATTTCGCGGTTCTTCTCCTGCACGCTCTTGAAGAGCGTGGGCAGACGCCAGAACGCCTTCTTGTCGTCGTGGGTCGGGTACTTCTCGACCAGGTCCGGACGCGGGCTGTACAGCGGCTCGCGGTGCACCGGGATCGGATCGGGGAAGTTCCACACGATGGCGCGCGCCTTG
>QGUL01000031.1 GCA_003242425.1 Pseudomonadota bacterium
GGGCGGCCCCCCCGCTTTGGGAGTGTTGCCTTTTGCCCGGACTGCTTGCCCCGGGTCTGGGCGGTATGTCCCCGACGGTGTTCGCCCAAGTTCACAAGCTCGGGACGGTGGGCGGCAGTTTTTCGTTTGCCACAAGGATCACGCCTGACGGCACCGTCGTCGTCGGCGCGGCACTGGACGAGTTCGACAACTTGCACGCGTTCCGCTGGACCGAAGCCGGCGGCATGCAAGACCTCGATACCCTTGGCGGGGCAGCGTCCGGGGCCTACGGTGTCTCGGCGGACGGCGCGGTCATCGTTGGTGCCGCACATAATGCCGGAAACTTAGCCCGCGCCTTCCGCTGGACCGCGACGGACGGGATGCAGGATCTGGGCACGCTCGGCACCGGTATGGAGTCGGCTGCTTACGACGTCTCCGCCGACGGCAAAGTGGTCGTCGGAGAGTCGGAAACCGCCCCAGGAGGCAACTGGCACGCCTTCCGCTGGACCGAGGCCACCGGCACGATGGAGGATCTCGGCACCCTCCCGCGCCGAGTCTATTCTTGGGCCAACGGCGTCTCGGCCGACGGTAGCGTGGTCGTCGGCGGTTCGGAGCTCGCCTCGGGCGAATGGCGTGCCTTCCGCTGGACCGAAGCCACCGGCACGATGCAGGATCTCGGCACCCTTGGTGGGCATGAAGCGAACGCCCTCGCGGTATCTAACGACGGCAAGGTGGTCGTCGGTGAGTCGGAGACCGCCGGAGGCGCATGGCACGCCTTTCGCTGGACCGAAGCCGCCGGCGCGATGCAGGATCTCGGCACGCTGGGCGGCGTCTATTCTTGGGCCAACGGCGTCTCGGCCGACGGCAAGGTGGTCGTAGGAAGCACGGAAATAGCCGATGGAAGCCGTCGCGCCTTCCGCTGGACCGAGGCCACCGGCATGCAGTCGGTTGAAAACTGGCTGCGCTCCACCGGCGTCAAGGTGCCGGCCAGCGTTCAGACGCGAGAAGCCTATGCAGTGAATGCCGACGGCAATATCGTCGTCGGCGAGTTGGAAAGCCGTGTTGCGTTCCTTGCCCGCGGGGGCAGCGGCCTGGTCACGGTGGAGAGCATGCAGCAAAGCCTGTCTGCCACCGCCTCCGGCGGCGCCATGGCCCTGGCCTCGGCCAGCACCGTGCTCAACGGCGCCCACTCCCGGCCCCTCGCCCGCCGCGTCGAGGCCGGCCGCAGCACCTTCTGGATCTCCGGCGACATCGGCCGCGACGATCACGGCAAGCGCGACGGCCGCATCGGCCTGGCCGAAGTCGGCTTCGGCCGCAACTTCGGCAACGCTCAGTTGAACGTCGCCCTCGGCCACACCTGGGCCAAACAGAATCTGGTCGTCAACGGCTCGGCCGACACCGACGGCACCTATGTGCTCGCCGAAGGCCTCGTCCCCGTCTCCGGCTCCCTCTGGGCCGTGCTCACCGGCTACCTGCACTGGGGCAAAGCCGATCTGCGCCGCGGCTATCTCAACGCCGGGCTGCCGGACTACTCCTACGCCAAGCCCGACACCGATACCTGGGGTCTGCGCGCCCGGCTGGAGTGGGACGGCTTGTGGCGAAGCGGCAATACCGCGTTCTCGCCCTACGCCGAACTGGCCCACAGCGTGGCCAAAATGGACGGCTACACCGAGACCGGCGGCGGCTTCCCGGCGCGCTTCGATTCGCGCAAGGAGCGCGCCACCGAGCTGCGCCTGGGCGTGAACGCCGCGCACCCGCTTGCGCAGAACGTGCAACTGGTGGGGCTGCTCGAAGGCGCGCACCGCTTCCAGAAGAAAGGCGCCCGCACCTCCGGTGAAGTGATCGGGCTGTTCGGCTTCGATCTGGACGGCGTAAAGAACGAGCGCACCTGGCTGCGCGCGGGCGTGGGGGTGGAAGGCAAGCTTGCAGGCGGCACCGCTTCGCTCCTGCTCAACGCCACCACCAAGGGCGAAGCCTCCAACTACTGGCTCGCCGCAAGCTGGCAGAAAACGTTCTAGGCTGATCTGACGTCAACCATGGATCATGCGCGCGGCATGCCGCGCGCATTTTTTTTGCCCGGAATGCATCGCAACACCGCCATCGGCGCGAACTCCGCTGAAACCTCGCGTCAGCACGGCCGCACGCCGTACGCGCGCAACAAAAAAGCCGCTCGCGGCGGCTTTCGATACGGACGTTGCAAAGTGTTGGTAGGCGCGATTGGATTCGAACCAACGACCCCCACCATGTCAAGGTGGTGCTCTAACCAGCTGAGCTACGCGCCTGTAAAGGTCGCGTATTCTAGCGGAGCGCGGGCGCTTAGGGAAGCGATAGGCTCACCCGAACGCCGCCATGGACAGGCTCAAATGGCCGGCGTCGCGCCGCTTGGACCATACTCTCGCCTTTAGACGATCAACGAGTGACAAACAGACCGTTCCCATGACTGCACATTACGACCTTATTGCGATCGGCGGCGGCAGCGGCGGCGTCGCCACCGCCAACCGTGCGGCGCGTTACGGCAAGCGCGTCGCCCTGATCGAGGCCGCACGCCTGGGCGGCACCTGCGTCAACGTCGGCTGCGTACCGAAGAAGATCATGTGGAACGGCGCGGCGCTGCGGCACGCGCTGGAGGATGCGCGCGATTACGGTTTCCATTTCGACGAGCCGGCTTTCGACTGGCCGCAATTGCAACAGGCGCGCGATGCCTATGTGGCGCGGCTCAACGACCGTTACGGCGCCTACCTGGCGGAAAACGGGGTCACCGTCTACCGCGGCCGCGCGGCCTTCGTCGATGCGCACACGGTCGAGGTGAACGGCGAACGTCTCAGCGCCGATCACATCGTCATCGCCACCGGCGGCCGGCCTTCCATTCCCGATCTGCCCGGCGCGGAACTGGGCATCTCCTCCGACGGTTTCTTCGAGCTGAAAACCCAGCCGCGCCGCGTGGCCGTGGCCGGCGCAGGTTACATCGCCGTGGAACTCGCGGGCATGCTGGCGGCGCTCGGTACCGAGGTCAAGCTCGTCATCCGCTACGACTCGGTGCTGCGCAGTTTCGACCGCATGCTGCAGGAAGGCGTCATGGAGGCGCTGCAGGCCGAAGGCATCGAGATCGTCAGGAACGCCCGCATCGCGGCACTGGAGCGCAACGGCGCGCACATCGACGTATTGCTGCAGGACGGCGGCAGGCTGAAAGGCTTCGATCAGGTGATCTGGGCGATCGGCCGTCACCCCAACACCGAAGGCCTGCAGCTCGAACGCGCGGGCGTACGCCAGGACGAACAGGGATTCATTCCCACCGACGCATACCAGAACACCAACGTCGCCGGCATTTACGCCATCGGCGACGTGACCGGGCGGGCGCCGCTCACGCCGGTGGCGATTGCCGCCGGCCGGCGGCTCGCCGACCGGCTGTTCGACAACCAGCCCGAGCGCAAGCTCGACTACGATCTCATTCCGACGGTGGTTTTCACCCACCCGCCCATCGGCACCGTGGGCCTCACCGAAGACCAGGCGCGCGCCAAGTACGGCGACGCCGTGAAGATCTACAAGACGCGCTTCACGCCCATGTACTACGCCTTCACCCGCCACAAGTCGATGACGGAGATGAAGCTGGTATGCGCGGGGCCGGAGGAGCGCATCGTGGGGCTGCACGTGATCGGGCTCGCGGCCGACGAGATGCTGCAGGGCTTCGCGGTGGCGGTGCGCATGGGCGCGACCAAGAAGGATTTCGACGACACCGTCGCCATCCATCCCACGAGTGCCGAGGAATTCGTGACGATGCGCTGAAGCGCGGGGATCAGGCTTTCGCTTTGGAAGCCTTGCGCGCCGCGCCGCGCTGCAGGAGTTCGGCCGCGTGCTTGCGCGTGGTGGCGGTGATTTCGATGCCGCCCAGCATGCGGGCGATTTCCTCGACGCGGCCGGCATCGTCCAGCACGGTAACGCGGTTGACGGTGGTGCCGTTCACCGCATGCTTGGACACCGACCACTGCCGGTGCGCCTGCGCAGCCACCTGCGGCAGATGGGTCACGCACAGCACCTGCCGCTCCTCGCCGAGCGTGCGCAGTTTGCGGCCCACCACTTCCGCCACGCCGCCGCCGATGCCGGCATCGACTTCGTCGAAGATCAGCGTCGGCACGGCGGCCGCCTTGCTGGTGATGACCTGGATCGCCAGGCTGATGCGCGAAAGCTCGCCGCCCGATGCCACTTTCGCGAGCGGCCGCAATTCGCCGCCGGCGTTCGCGGCGACGAGAAATTCGATCTGTTCGTTGCCGTGGCTGCTGCCTTCAGGAACGGGCTTGAGCGCGATGTCGAAACGCGCGCCTTTCATCGCCAGTTCCTGCATCGCCGCGGTGACTTCGCGCGCGAGTTTCGCCGCAGCGCTGGCGCGTTCGGCGGTCAGGCGCTCCGCCGCCTTGCGGTAGGCGGCCGCGGCGGCCTCTTCCTGCGCACGCAGGCCCTCCGCGTCGGCCACCGCATCCAGTTCGGCGAGCCGCGCCTCCAGGCGCTCGCGCAAGGCCGGCAGTTGCTCGGGCGGCACGCGGTATTTGCGTGCCGCGTCGTGCAGCGCCTCCATGCGCGCCTCCACCGTGGCGAGCCGTTCCGGATCGAGTTCCACACGATCCAGGTAGCGGCGCAGATCGCTCGCCGCCTCCTGGAGCTGCGCCTGCGCACCGTCGATGAGCGCCGCGGGCTCGGCCAGCGCCGGATCGTAATGCGAGAGCGCGCGCAGCTTCGAGGCGATGCCCGCAAGCTGTGCGTCGATCGCGCCGTCGGCTCCGCCCGGGGCACCCACTGCCACACGGGCGCCTTCGCCGAGGCTCGCCGCATGGGCGAGCCGGGACTGTTCGCTCTGGACGCTGTCCCATTCGCCGGGCTGCGGGGCAAGCTTCTGCAAATCCTCGACCTGCCAGCGCAACTGCTCGCGCTCGGCTTCGCGCGCGGCGGCGTCGGCCTCGTATTCCGCACGCATCCGCACGAGCCGCTGCCACGCGCGGTAGGCCTGCGCGACCTGCTCGGCGAGCTCGCTCAGTCCGGCATGCTTGTCGAGCAAAGTGCGCTGCGCCTCGCTGCGGAGCAGCGACTGGTGGGCATGCTGGCCGTGAATGTCGATGAGCCACGCGCCCGCCGCGGCAAGCTGCTGCACCGTGACCGGCGTGCCGTTGATGAAGGCGCGCGAACGCCCGCCCTTGTCGATCACGCGGCGCAGCAGCAGGCGGTCTTCGTCGCCTTCCAGTTCCGCTTCGCGCAGCCACTCCTGCAGCGCCGGCAGCGCGGCGATGTCGAATTCGGCCACCACCTCGGCGCGTTCGCAGCCGCTGCGCACGCTGCCCGCGTCGGCGCGCTCACCGAGCGCCAGCGCCAGCGCGTCGATGAGGATCGACTTGCCTGCGCCGGTCTCGCCCGTGAGCGCGGTGAAGCCCGGCCCGAATTCCAGCTCGAGCCGGTCGACGATGGCGAAATCGCGGATGGACAGGTGTACGAGCACGAGGCGTCGCGCAGCTTCAGAAAAAGCTTTCGCTCCAGTGCAGCTTCTCGCGCAGCATGGCGTAGTAGCTGTAGCCCGGAGGATGGATGAGCCGGACCTGGTGCTCGGCGCGGCGTACGGTGATGCGGTCACCGTCGACCAGATCGAACTGCGGCTGGCCGTCGGAATGCAACCGCGCGTCGTGCCCGCGCTTGAGGGTGATGTCGATAGTGCAACTGTCCGGCACGGTGATGGGACGGTTGGACAGCGTCTGCGGACAGATCGGCACCAGCGCCAGTCCCGGCACGTTCGGCTGGATGATCGGGCCGTCCGAGGACAGTGCGTAGGCCGTGGAGCCGGTCGGCGTCGAGACGATCAGCCCGTCGGCGCGCAGGTCGTACACGAACTCCTTGTCGATGTGCACGATCATTTCCACCAGGCGGCCGCTGGAGCCCTTGCTCACCACCACGTCGTTGAGCGCGAGCGGCGTCTGCACCGGTTCGCCCTGGCGCGACACCACCGGATCGAGCAGCGTGCGCGTCTCCATGGTGTACTGGCCGTCCAGGACCTGCGTCATCTTCTCGGTGACGCAGTTGAAGGCGATGTCGGTCAAGAAGCCCCGCCGGCCCTGGTTGGCGCCGAGCAGCGGCCCCCCCCTGGCCGCGAGCGGGCGCCCGGCGTCCGGCGCGCCGCCGTCGCCGCCCAGCACGATCGCCAGGTCCGCTTGCCTGCCGATGGTGGCGTAGTCGACCACCGGGTAGGAATCCACGCCCGACTCGCGCGCGGTATCGGCCTCGACCAGCACCTGGCAGCCCCGATTGACGAGAAAACGCGCCAGGAACAGCAGCGGGACGGCCACATCCCGGCTCTTGTAGCGGCCGATGAGCGCAATGGTCTTGAAAGCGGGCGACATGGCCAAAATTAGACCATAAGGCCGGATAACGTACAAAAGCGCCCGCGTGCGAGGGGCTTTCTTGTCCGCTGTCGCGCCTTGTGTAGAATCGCTTTTGCCATGTTGGATCAGCGCGCCCGTATTCTCCTCAAAACCCTGGTCGAACGGTACATCGCCGAAGGCGAGCCCGTCGGGTCGCGGGCGTTGTCCAAGTATTCCGGTCTCGATCTGTCGCCGGCCACGGTGCGCAACGTCATGGCGGACCTGGAGGAGATGGGCTTCATCGCCAGCCCGCACACCTCCGCCGGCCGGGTACCGACCGCGCGCGGCTACCGTCTGTTCGTCGACACGCTGCTGACCATCAAGCCGCTCGACCAGGTCGAGCTCGAACAGCTCGAGGACCAGCTCCTGCAGGAGCATCCGCAGAACGCTCTCAACGCGGCTTCGCAGCTGCTGTCGGAACTGACGCATTTCGCCGGCGTGGTGATCGCCCAGCGCCGCACGGCGCCGGCCTTCCGGCACATCGAATTCCTGTCGCTGTCGGAAAAGCGCGTGCTGCTGATCATCGTCACGCCCGACGGCGACGTACAGAACCGCATCCTGGTGACGGAGAAGAGCTACAGTCAGAGCGAGCTCACCACGGCGGCGAACTTCCTCAACCAGAACTACGCGGGACTCACGTTCGACGAAATCCGGCGCCGCCTGCAGGACGAACTGAAGCAGCTGCGCCAGGACATGACCGACCTCATGACCGCGGCGCTCAACGCCGGCGACAAGGCGCTCGCCGAAAGCGCCGACAGCTACGTCATTTCCGGCGAGCGCAACCTGCTCGATTCGGAGGATCTCGCCTCGAACATGGCGCGGCTGCGCGAGCTGTTCGAGCTGTTCGAACAGAAGACCACGCTCATGCAGATCCTCGACCTGTCGATCCGCGCGCAGGGCGTGCAGATCTTCATCGGCGGCGAATCCGGCATCGCGCCGCTGGACGAATGCAGCGTCATCACCGCGCCCTACGAGGTGGAAGGTAAGGTCGTGGGCACGGTCGGCGTGATCGGTCCGACCCGCATGGCCTACGAGCGGGTCATTCCCATCGTCGACATCACGGCGAAGCTCCTCACGAGCGCGCTGTCCAGACACTGAGCCGCCCGCGGGCGCCGGTCCCGATACCATGAGCCGTTACGCGCCCGAACCCGCGCATCGTGAAGACGCCGCGACCAGGATCGGCATCCTGCTGATCAACCTCGGCACCCCGGACGAACCGACGCCTGCCGCCGTACGCCGCTACCTCGCCGAGTTCCTGTCCGATCCGCGCGTGATCGAAATACCGGCGGTGCTCTGGAAGCCGCTGCTCTACGGCCTCATCCTGCCTTTCCGCTCGCGTGCCTCGGCGGCCAAGTACGCCGCCATCTGGCGCGCCGAAGGCTCGCCGCTGCGGCTCTACACCGAACGGCAAGCGCAGCTGCTCCAGGGGCTGCTGGACGAACGCCTGCGCGTGCCGCTCACGGTCCGCTACGCCATGCGCTACGGCTCGCCCGCCATCGCCGACGTACTGTGGCAGATGAAGGCCGAAGGCTGCGACCGGCTGCTGGTCGTGCCGCTGTACCCGCAGTACGCGGCCAGCACCACGGGCACCGCGCTCGATTGCGTGTACGCGCTGTGGGCGCGCGTGCGCGACATCCCCGAGTTGCGTACGCTGAAGCACTTCTGCGACCACCCTGCCTACCTGCGCGCGCTGGCCGATTCGGTCCGGCGTCACTGGCACGTCAACGGCCGCCCCGACAGGCTGGTGATGAGTTTCCACGGCCTGCCGCGCGAGGCCGTCGAACGCGGCGATCCCTATTACCGCCAATGCGAGCGCACGGCCCGCCTGCTGGCGGCGGCGCTGGAACTTCCGCAGGAGCGGTGGCTGATGACCTTTCAATCGCGCTTCGGCCGGGCGGAATGGCTGCAGCCCTACACGGCGGACACACTCGCCGCGCTGGGAAAACAGGGTGTGGGCCGCGTGGACGTCGTCTGTCCGGGTTTCGTGGCCGATTGCCTGGAAACCCTGGAAGAGATCGTCCTGGAGGGCCGCAAAGCCTTCCTCGAGGCGGGCGGACGCGAGTTCCATGCCCTGCCCTGCCTCAACGACGCGCCGGTCTGGATCGAAGCCCTGGCCGAAATCGTGCTGCCGCATCTGCATGGCTGGATCGACGCGCCCGGCACGCGGACTGCCGGAGCGGGGCCGTCGTCCCCCACCGCGAAAGGAGCATGAGTGACCGGACTGCTGCTGCGATGGCTGATCAACGCCCTGGCTTTGCTGGCGCTGCCGTACCTGTTCGATTCGATCCGGGTGGACAGCTTCTACACCGCGCTCATCGTCGCCCTGCTGCTGGGACTGGTGAACGCGGTCATCCGTCCGGTGCTCATCCTGCTCACCCTGCCCGTCACGATCCTGACGCTGGGACTGTTCGTGCTGGTCATCAACGCCCTGCTGTTCTGGTTCGTGGCTTCGTTCGTCGAGGGCTTCACCGTCACGGGCTTCTGGCCGGCCTTTTTCGGCGCCATCGTCTATGCGCTGATTTCCTGGGCCTTGAGCGCGCTGCTGACGCGTTCGTAAGAAAAATTTACAAACCGAGCCCCGGGTTTTTCTAAGCCATTACAAACACTAAACATTTTCTTATGGCCTCGCGCTTGCTCCAGGTGTTGCGCGCTATCGTCCACCACATTGGAGAGTGCCATGGTCCCCAGTGTCTTTCGCTTGCTTCTCGCGGTGGGAGTGTTCGTGAGCAGCCTGTACGGCGCCGCACACGCAGCCGTCATCAAGATTCCGGAATCGGCCTTCACCCCGGCTGCCGGCCTGATCACGTTCAGCGAATTTCCCCTCGGCACCGTCAACCCGACCTACACGCCGGCCGATTACGGCGGCGGCCCCGGATCGCCGACGGTCACATTCGGGGGATTCTTTCTCGGTCAGTCGCTGGGTAACGCCGCGAGCTGCCCGCCCGGTGCGGCGCTCAGCGGTTGCGTGATCGGCACGCCGAGCGCGCCGCTCTCTCTCGATCCGGCTGCGCCCAACACCTTCATTACCAACGACGGCGCCAATCCCACGAGCCCCGTGCTGTCCGGCACGCCGCAATTCAACGGCCCGGTGGCCATCCTGTTCGATGTTCCCGTGGCCGGTGTCGGATTGAGCGGCGGATTCTTCGACGCCATCGGCGGCACGGCGATCGTCGCCTTCGATGCCGAAGGCAACGTGATCGGTACGGTGGTGAACGAACAACTGGGCATCGAGTTCCTCGGCCTGGTGACGGACGACGAGTCCGAAACCATCGCCGGCCTGCTGTTCCATCTGGTCGGGCCCGAACCCGCAGGCTATGCGATCGACAACGTGCGCTTCGGGCTGGCCGGGCAGATCGTCGTGCCCGGCAACGGCGCACCGGAACCGGGTGCGCTCGTTCTGGTCGCGGTAGGACTCATGGCCCTCGGCTACGCGCGCCGGCGCAATCGCTGAATCGCAGCACTGCCTCCGAGCCGCCGCTCCACCCGGGGCGGCGGCCGCGCCGCGCATCTGCCGCGGCTCTTGAATTTCCTCACCCCGCCCCCATTAGCTTGGGATTCCAACGGAGAATCCCATGCAGCCCGACAATCCCGAACTGAATCAACCCGATCCGGGTGCGCAGCCGCCCGCGGAAGGCGAGCAGCAGCCGGCGCAGACCGCCGAGGCTGCGCCGCAAACCGGACAGCAGGCCGAGGCCGAGCGCACGCCGAGCCTTGAAGAATTGCTGCGACGGGCCGAACTGCTCGCGGCCGAACACCACGACGCCTGGCTGCGCGCCAAGGCGGAGACGGAGAACGTTCGCCGCCGGGCACAGGAAGACATCGCCAAGGCGCACAAATTCGCCATCGAGAAATTCGCGGCCGACCTGCTG
>QGUL01000032.1 GCA_003242425.1 Pseudomonadota bacterium
GTCTGCGCGCCTACGGACAGATCGACGCGCGCAACCGGAAGCGGTCCGAAGCCTGTCCGGCGCTCATTCTCGACTGGATACGCGCCTGCGCCGAACAGCGCTGGCTGAGGCTGGGCGTGGCATACGTGCACGACACGCCGGTAGCCGCGCAGTTCTGGTTCACGCTGCACGGACGCGCCTACCTCTACCGATCGTTTTTCGACGAGACTTACGCGCGCTATGCCGCTCCGGCCGTGCTGACCGCACACATGATCGAGCACAGCCTCGAACGCGACCGCGTGCAGGAGATCATCGATCTCAGCGGCACGGACGCCTTCATGCGGTTCTGGTTGCCGGCGCGCCGCGAGCGCATCGGTCTCCTGATGTGCAACCGGGGCACGATGCGCGGACTGCTGCTCGCCACCCATCAATCCTGCAGCGACGCGCGGCAGCAGTGGCTGCGCGACTTCCGTCCGGCGCCGGCAATGCCGCCCGCACCGCCGCCCGGTTTCCACGCGCAGCACCGCCGTACCGGGTCGGACATGTCCTACGTCCGGCTTTGAAACGCGGCGCGCGGCGATCCCCGCGCGCCGCTAGTTCGTGCCGCCGAACACTTCCTCCGGCAGCGTAAACTCGCCCCTGGATTCGAAATAGACCGGCCGCTCGTCGCGTCGCGCGAGCTTGCCTTTCAGTTCGTAATTCAAACGGCCGCGCCGGTAGGCGCCGGCGATCGCGTCGACGGCACGGCGCGCCACGCCGAACACCGACAGGCTCACCGGCACGCCGACGATCGTTTCGCCGAAACGCGGCACTTCGCCGCGGATATCGGCCACGCCCGTCGCGAAGGGGCGGCCCTGCACTTCCATGGCGATCGCCACACCGTCGAAAGCGACGGGTGCGTCGTTGGGATTCTGGATGCGCAGCTTGACCAGCATGCGCACTTCCAGACCTTCGCCGGGCAAGGGCTCGACATCGGCGACATAAGCCTCGACCGGTTCCTGCAACGGATAACCCGCACAGCCGGCGAGCGCGAACACCGCGGCAACCAACACGCGTTTCATCACGGCAGCCATGCGCACCATCGTCGTCTCCTGCGCCATGCGACCCAGTGTCCATGCGAGCGGCATGCCTTCGCACGCACCACATGCCTCGGGCCGTTCGCCCTCTCGTGCGGCCGGGCCGATCCGAACCCGTCAACAAAAACGGCCTCCCGCGGGAGGCCGTCTTGCTGCCGGGGCGGACAAGGCTCAGATCACGCCTTGCGCCAGCATGGCGTCGGCGACTTTCACGAAGCCGGCGATGTTGGCGCCGTCCACATAGTTCACCTTGCCGTCTTTGCCCGTGCCGTATTCGACGCAGGCGTTGTGGATCCCCTGCATGATCTCCAGCAGGCGCGCATCCACTTCCTCGCGCGGCCAGGACAGCCGCATGGCGTTCTGCGTCATTTCCAGGCCCGAGGTCGCCACACCGCCGGCGTTGCTGGCCTTGCCCGGCGCGTAGAGCACGCCGGCTTCCTGGAAGATATCGACCGCTTCGGCGGTGGACGGCATGTTGGCGCCCTCGGCCACGCAGATGACGCCGTTCTTCACCAGCGCCTTGGCGTCCTCTTCGTTGAGCTCGTTCTGCGTCGCGCAGGGCAGCGCGATGTCCACCGGCACGTTCCAGGGCTTGGCGCCGGGGAGGAACTTCGCGCCCACACGCTCGGCGTACTGGCTGACGCGGCCGTAGAGATGGTTCTTGACCTCCATGAGGATCGCCAGCTTCTCCGGCGTGAAGCCGTCCTCGTCCACCACCGTGCCGCTGGAGTCGGAGACGGTGACGACCTTGGCGCCGAGCTGCATGGCCTTCTCGACCGCGTACTGCGCCACGTTGCCCGAACCGGAAACCGACACGCGCAGGCCCTCGAAGGAGCGGCCGACGCGCTTGAGCATTTCCTGGGCGAAGTAGACGGTGCCGTAGCCGGTCGCCTCCGGCCGGATGAGCGAGCCGCCGAAGCTCAGGCCCTTGCCGGTGAAGACGCAGTCGGAGCGGTTGGTGAGCTTCTTCACCATGCCCACCATGAAGCCGACTTCGCGCTTGCCCACGCCGATGTCGCCGGCCGGCACGTCGGTGTCGGCGCCGATGTGACGGAACAGCTCGGTGATGAACGCCTGGCAGAAGCGCATCACCTCGCCCGGGCTCTTACCCTTGGGATCGAAGTCCGAGCCGCCCTTGCCGCCGCCCATGGGCAGGGTCGTGAGCGAGTTCTTGAAGGTCTGCTCGAACGCCAGGAACTTGAGGATCGACAGGTTCACCGAAGGGTGGAAACGGATGCCGCCCTTGTACGGCCCGATGGCCGAGTTGTGCTGTACGCGGAAGCCCCGGTTGACCCGCACTTCACCTTGGTCGTCCACCCAGGCAACGCGGAACTGGATGATCCGCTCGGGCTCGACCAGCCGATCCAGCAGCCCCTGTTCGGCGTAGCGCGGGTTGGCTTCGATGAACTTCCACACGCTACCGATGACTTCGCGCACCGCTTGCAGAAATTCCGGTTCGCCCGGATTGCGCGCCGCAACGACATTGAGGAAATCGTCCGCGCTTTGGTACTTCAACACGCCCGTATTCCTTATGAGATGGGTTGACAAAATGGGTGGGGCGCGATTTTCGCCGAACTGGTGCGCCTTTGCACTAACTTTGTGCGGACAAAACCGGTTTTTGAACCGGTATTTGGCGCCGGCCGCCTCGCCTAAGTGCGTGATCCGGCTCAAATTGGTGCATTACAGCATGCCCAGCTCCAGCTTGGCGGCCTCGCTCATCATGTCGCGGCTCCAGGGCGGGTCCCAGACGAGCTGGACGTCCACGGCGTCCACGCCGGGGATGGAGAGCAGCTTGCTTTGGGCCTCGTCCGCAATGAAGCTGCCCATGCCGCAGCCCGGGGCGGTCAGGGTCATTTGCACGTCGATGCGGTAGCGGCCGTTTTCCAGGGGCGTGACATCGAGGGCGTAGACCAGCCCCAGGTTGACGATATCGATGGGGATTTCGGGGTCGTAACAGGTCGCCAGCTTCTCCCAGGCCGCCAGCTCGACCTGCTCGGCGGTCAGCGGCTCGGCCGGTTCGGCGCCGTCCTGGGATTCGACCTCGAAACCGAGCGCGTCGGCGTCCTTGCCGTCTACGCGGTACATGTTGCCGTCCACGACCACCGTGTAGCTGCCGCCCAGGCGCTGGGTGATGCGCGCCAGCGCCCCGGCCAGCAAGGCCGTCACCGTCCCCCATGGCACGGCCACGGCCGGACAGTCCCGCGCGAGCCGGACCTCTTCGTAGTCGTTCATGCCCTCACTCCGTCTTCGCTTTCTCGGCGGAGCCGGTGAGCGCGTTGTGGAGCGTGTGCCAGGGCAGCGTGGCGCATTTCACCCGCACGGGAAACTCCTTCACCCCGGCGAGCACCTCGAGCTTGCCCAGGTCGCGGTCGGCGTCCTCTTCTCCGGTCAGCATGGCGTGGAAGTCGCGGAACAGCGCCTCCACTTCCGCCTCGGTCTTGCCGATCACCGCCTCGGTCATCAGCGAAGCGGAGGCCTTGGAGATCGCGCAGCCGTGACCGACGAAGCTCGCCGCCTCGACCACGCCGTCCCGGATGCGCAGATACACGGTGAGCTCGTCGCCGCAAAGCGGGTTGTGGCCTTGCGCGACACGGTCCGCATCCGCCATCTCATGGAAATTCCGCGGGCTGCGGTTGTGGTCGAAGATCGTTTCCTGGTACAGCTCGCGCAGTTCGGGATGCATGTCGCTCATCGTGCGGCGCCTCCGTCGAACATGGCCTGCGCCTTGCGGATACCCGCCACCAGCGCCTCCACGTCGCGCTCGTCGTTGTACAGCGCGAAGGAAGCGCGCGCCGTGCCCGGGATGCCGAAGCGTTTCATGACCGGCATGGCGCAGTGATGGCCGGCGCGGATGGCGATGCCCTCCATGTCGAGGATGGTCCCCCGGTCGTGCGGATGGATGCCGTCGACCATGAAGGACAGGATGCTCGCCTTCTCGCGCGCGGTGCCGATCAGCCGCACGCCCGGCAGCTTGCAGACCGCCTCGGTCGCGTACTCGAGCAGCGCGTGTTCGTGCGCTGCGATGCGTTCCAGGCCGATGGCGCTCACGTAGTCGATGGCCGCGGCCATACCGACCACGCCGGCGATGTTCGGCGTGCCCGCTTCGAAACGCTGCGGCGGATCGGCCCAGGTGCTGCCTTCGAAGCTCACCGTGCGGATCATGTCGCCGCCGCCCTGCCACGGCGGCATGCCGCGCAGGACGTCCCAGCGCGCGTAGAGCGCGCCGATGCCGGTGGGGCCGTAGAGCTTGTGTGCCGAGAAGGCGTAGAAATCGCAGCCGATCGCCTGCACGTCCACCGGCATGTGTGCGACCGCCTGCGCGCCGTCCACCAGCACCAGCGCACCCACCGCCTTCGCCCGCGCGGCGATGTCCTGCACCGGATTGACGGTGCCGAGCGCGTTGGACACGTGCGCCACCGCCACCAGCCGCGTACGTTCGTTGAGCAGCGCGACGTAGGCGTCGAGATCGAGCTCGCCGCGGTCGTTGATCGGCACGACGCGAAGCTCGGCGCCGGTCTCGGCACAGAGGAGCTGCCACGGCACGATGTTGGAGTGGTGCTCCATCGCCGTGAGCACGATCTCGTCGCCCGCCTTCAGATTCGCCCGGCCCCAGCTCTGCGCGACCAGGTTGATCGCCTCGGTGGTACCACGCGTGAACACGATCTCCTCCGCGCGCGCGGCGTTGAGGAAGCGGCGCACGGTCTCGCGGCCCTGTTCGTAGAGATCGGTGGCGTGCTGCGACAGCCAGTGCACGCCGCGATGGATGTTGGCGTTCGATTCGCGGTAGAACCGGCGCTCGGCCTCGATGACCGCTTCCGGCTTCTGCGTCGTCGCACCGTTGTCGAGATAGACGAGCCGCTTGCCGCGCACCGGCCGCTCGAGGATCGGGAAATCCTCCGCGCGGTGCAGCGGCAAACAGGACTGGCGGCGCATGTCGGGCGCGTTCATGCCAGGGCCTCCAGCAACTGTCCGCCGGGGATGCGCGCGCGGATCGCCGCCGCGGCGCTGCTGCGCAGCGACCGCTCGCCGATGCGTGCCAGGACTTCCGCTGCGAAGGCGTAGACCAGCAGGTTGCGGGCGTGCTGTTCGTCCAGCCCGCGCGAACGCAGATAGAACAGCCCCGTCTCGTCGATCTGGCCGACGGTGGAGCCGTGCGCGCACTTCACGTCGTCGTTGTAGATCTCCAGCTCCGGCCGCGCGTCCGACTCGGCGCCCGCGGAGAGCAGCAGGCTGTCGCTGCGCTGTTCGGCGTCGGTCTTCACCGCGCCCGGCGCGACGTAGATGCGGCCGGTGAACACGCCGCGGCCCGTGCCGTCGAGGATGCCGCGATAGAGCTCGCGGCTGGTGCAGCGCGGCGAATTGTGATCGAGCCGCGTGTAGTGGTCGACGTGGCGCTTGCCGTCCACGTGATAGAGCCCGTTCAAGAGCGCCTCGCCGCCCTCTCCTTCCAGACGCGAGGAGATGTCGTTGCGCGCAAGGCGCGCTCCGAAGGCGAGCGAATGCGAAGCGAAGTACGCGCCGCGCGCCTGCACCGCATCCAGCGCGGCGAGGTGGAAAGCCTGCGCCGACTCCTGCTGCAGCTTGAGATGCGTAACGCGCGCATCGCGCCCCGCGCGCACGCGGGTCACGGTATTGGTGAAACTCGTCGCGTCGTCGCGGCCGATGTAGTGTTCGACGACCGTGACTTGGGCGCCGTCGTCCGCGACGATGAAGTTGCGCACGAGTTGCGTGCCTTTGGAGACGCCGCCCACGAACACGAGATGGATCGGCGCTTCGATCGCGACGCCGCGCGCGAGCTCGATGTACGCGCCGTCGCCGGCTAGCGCCAGGTTGAGCGCCGCGGGCGACTCGCCTTCCTCGGCGTCACCGTACACCGCCTCCAGCCGCTCGGGCCGCTGCGCGAGCGCGCCCGCGAGCGAATCCACACAGGCACCGGCCGGCAGCGTGCCGATGTCGGACAGCCCCGGCGCGAATTGCCCGTCGATGAACACCAGCCAATGCCCCGCCTCCGCACCTTGGCGCAGTTGCGCCAGCGCGCCGGCGGCAAGATCCACCCGATCGACCGGCGGTACGGCGAATTCCTGCTGCGCGAGCAGCGCCAGCGAGGTATGGCGCCATTTCTCCAGCTTGTTGGTCGGCCAGCCCAGCGCGGCGAAGCGCTCGATCGCGCGCGCACGCGCGCCGGCGAGCCAGGGCAGCTTCGCGCCCGGCAGGCGTTGCGCCTCGGCGCGGAAGGTATCGACCCAGCCTTGCACCGCGCTCATCGTTGCCCGACTCCCCGCGGCTCTTTGCGCCGCTCTTCCTCCAGCCACCCATAGCCGCGTTTTTCCAGCTCCAGCGCCAGCTCGCGGTCGCCGGAACGGACGATGCGGCCGCGCGAGAGCACGTGCACGCGGTCGGGCACGATGTAATCCAGCAGCCGCTGGTAGTGCGTGATGACGATCATCGAGCGCTCGGGCGAGCGCAGGCGGTTGACACCGTCGGCGACGATGCGCAGCGCGTCGATGTCCAGACCCGAGTCGGTCTCGTCGAGGATGGCGAGCTTCGGTTCCAGCAGCGCCATCTGCAACACCTCGTTGCGCTTCTTCTCGCCGCCGGAGAAGCCTTCGTTCACCGAGCGGTATAGGAATTCCTCCGACATGCCGACGGTCTGCATCTCGGCCTTGACGCGCTTGAGGAAGTCCATCGCGTCGAGCTCCTTCTCGCCGCGGTAGCGGCGCACCGCGTTCACCGCCGAGCGCAGGAAGTAGGCGTTCGACACACCCGGAATCTCGACCGGATACTGGAAAGCGAGGAACAGCCCCCGGCGCGCGCGCTCTTCGGCCGGCAGCGACAGCAGATCGACGCCGTCCCATTCCACCGCGCCGCTCACTTCGAAACCCTCGCGCCCGGCGAGCACCTGCGCCAGCGTGCTCTTGCCCGAGCCGTTCGGGCCCATGATGGCGTGCACTTCGCCGCTGGGCACCTCGAGGTCGAGGCCGTCCAGGATTTTCCGGCCTTCGACCGAGACGTGCAGATCCTTGATTTTCAGCATTGCATCGCTTTCCTGAAGTTTCCGTTCAAACCGTTCGTGTCCGGCATCCTTAACCCACGCTGCCTTCCAGGCTCACGCCGAGCAGGTTCTGCGCTTCCACCGCGAACTCCATCGGCAGCTCCTTGAACACTTCCTTGCAGAAGCCGCTCACGATCATCGACACCGCGTCCTCGGCCGACAGCCCGCGCTGCATGGCGTAGAAGAGCTGGTCCTCGCCGATGCGCGAAGTCGTCGCCTCGTGCTCGATGTGCGCGCTGGGATGGCGCGCCTCGATCACCGGGAAGGTGTGGGCCGCGCACTTGTCGCCGATCAGCAGCGAGTCGCACTGGGTGTAGTTGCGCGCGCCCACCGCCTTGGGCGTCACGCGCACCATGCCGCGATAGGTGTTGCTGCCGTGCCCGGCCGAAATGCCCTTGGAGATGATGGTGCTGCGGGTATTGCGCCCCATGTGGATCATCTTCGTGCCGGTGTCGGCCTGCTGGTAGTGATTGGTGAGCGCCACCGAGTAGAACTCACCGATCGACTCGTCGCCGCGCAGGATCACGCTGGGGTATTTCCAGGTGATGGCCGAGCCGGTCTCCACCTGTGTCCAGGAGATGTGCGAGCGCGCGCCGCGGCATTCGCCGCGCTTGGTGACGAAGTTGTAGATCCCGCCTACGCCGTTTTCGTCGCCCGGATACCAGTTCTGCACCGTCGAGTACTTGATCTTCGCCCCTTCCAGCGCGACGAGCTCCACCACCGCGGCGTGGAGCTGGTTCTCGTCGCGCATGGGCGCCGTACAGCCTTCCAGGTAGCTCACCTGCGCGCCTTCGTCGGCGATGATGAGCGTGCGCTCGAACTGCCCGGTGTCGCGCGCGTTGATGCGGAAGTAGGTGGACAGCTCCATGGGACACTTCACGCCCTTGGGCACATAGACGAAGGAGCCGTCCGAAAACACCGCCGAGTTGAGTGCGGCGTAGAAGTTGTCACCCGGCGGCACGACCGTGCCCAGGTACTGGCGTACGAGTTCCGGATGCTCGCGCACCGCTTCCGAGAACGAACAGAAGATGATGCCGTGCGCGGCCAGTTGCTCCTTGAACGTGGTCGCCACCGACACCGAGTCGAACACCGCGTCCACCGCCACGCCGGCGAGGCGCGCGCGCTCGTGCAGCGGCACGCCGAGCTTCTCGTAGGTGCGCAGCAGCTCCGGATCGACTTCGTCCAGGCTCTTCGGCCCGTCCGCCTTCTTCTTGGGCGCGGCGTAATACACGATGTCCTGGAAGTCGATGGGCGGATGATGGATGTGCGCCCAGGTGGGCGGCGTCATCTTCAGCCACTGACGATACGCTTGCAGCCGCCACTCGAGCAGCCAGTCGGGCTCGCCCTTCTTCGCCGAGATGGCGCGGATGATGTCCTCCGACAGGCCCTTCGGCAGGGTGTCGGCTTCGATCGGGGTCTCGAAGCCCGCGACGTATTCGCGCTTGAGGAAGCGTTCGAGCTGTTCGGTGGAAGTGCTCATGGGTTCAATCCTGTTTGTTGCACGGCGCCGGGATCTTGGACGGTTTCACCGGCCCGGCAAGCGGACGCGCGACCACGGCCGGCGCTTCGGGCTGCCGCGGACGCGGACGGCGCAGCATGTCGGTGAGGCGCACCCCTTCGAGGGCGTTGCGCACGATGTGATTGATGCGCTGCCAGTTGCCGCGGATGGTGCAGCCGTGCTCGTGATGGCACAGGCCGGAGGTCGCGCTGCATTCGGTCAGGCCGAAAGGCTGCTCCTCCAGCGCGTCGACGATGTCGGCGATGGTGATGAGCTCCGGCGCGCGGGTCAGCGCGTAACCGCCGCGCGCCCCGCGCACGCTCACCACCAGACCGTGGCGCGAAAGCGCCTTCAGCACCTTGCTGACGGTGGGCGTGCCCAGCCCCAGCGCCGCGGCGATCTCGTTCGCGCTGTACTGATGCGTCGGCGCCGCGGCCATGTGCGTCATGACCAGGGTGCCGTAATCGGTGAGCTTGCTGATGCGTAACACGCTTTTGTGCCCGTCGTCGTTGCGCCGACGTAATTAGTACCGTTTTAGTACCAATTAGTCAACGCAAGTTCCCTATCGCGCGCATCGATTCCGCCTATTCGTTGCGCAATAGCCACGCGGCTTTCAGGGGTTCTTTTTGGTGTCGTGGTCGAACGCGATTAGAATCCGATGAACATCGCTGTCCATTTCGAGCTCATGGAAAACAAGACCGCCCGACTGACGGTCCTGATCGACCCCGAAAAGAAAAAGGCCTTCGAGCGGTTGTGCGCAATGCAAGACCTCACCCCCTCGCAGGTGGTGCGCCAATTGATCCGCCAGTACCTCGCCGAGCACGGCGTCACCTATAAGAGCCAGCCCAAGCCGCTGCGCAAGCAGGGCTCTGCGTTCAAATGAGGCTCACACGCCCGGCGGACGGAAAGCGAACACGGGAGCGTTGCGCGCCGGGATATAGACGAAGCAGCGCGCCTTCGAGCAGTAGGCGAAACGCTTGAAGGTGTACACCACCAGATCGATGGCCGAGCCAATCGCCGACACATCGGCGGCGGAGCCCTCCCAGGGCAGCCTGCGCACCGTCCAGGTCGCGGTCGCCCCGATCGTCACCTCGAACACTGCGTCCTCGTCCGCAGGCGTAATGAGATAGAGCCGGCCGTTGTGGGTGCAGATGTCGCCGCCGATCACCTCCGATGTGGTCGATGGCGGAATCGGCAGCGTGAGCGTGATGCGCTGCACGCCGGCTGTCGGGTTGTTGGGATTAAAGACCCACACGCCGGTGGATTTGGGCGTCGTCCTGCGGTAGGCCCACAACACCACGATGTCGCGCGGCGCGTAGTACTGCGCCGTGAGCGAATCGGGCCGCAGATCGCCCATGCCCTGCGCCATCGGATAGTTGGTCCAGGTCTTCGCGGCGACGTCGAGCTTGCCCACAATGGCGTTGCCGTGCACGAACTGCCACACGCAGTTGCGCTTGGAATCGTAGGCGCAGGCGCCGGTGGGCGGCACCTTGTTGCCGTTGTAGGCGTTGACCGAGAAACGCTTCCAGCGCTGCGCCGGTTGCGCGAGATCGAAGATGTGCGAATAGCCCGTCGAGCGCGACTCCTTGCCGCAGGCCATGCTCACGGCGCGCAAGAGACTACCGCGCGT
>QGUL01000371.1 GCA_003242425.1 Pseudomonadota bacterium
GTCGTGGCTGCGCAGGGTCTCGTTGATCCGGATGGTGAGCGTGCCGCTGCCGACGATGTCCGAAGTCGAGGCGTAGAGGCCCGAGCTCAGTTTCTGCGCTTCGGCCAGCGACTTGACCTCGATGCTGTACTTCCCCGGCACGGCCGAGGCGTCGGCGCGCGCGCTCAGCACGTCGCTCGCGCTGACCGAAACCTTGCTGGTGACGAAGCTGCTGGTGGAGGTGAGCGCCTGCATGGCGCTCTGGAAGGAGGACACCGCACTCTTGAGCGAGCCGTAGGCGGAAAGCTTGGCCTGGTAGCTCGCTTCTTTGGCTGCAAGCTGTTGCAGCGGACGCTGCTCGACCGCCATCAGCTGGCTGATGATCGATTCGATGTCCAGTCCTGAACCGATGCCGCTAGCGGAGATCGCCATGTGCTAATTCCCGGGGTGAAGCCCCATCCGGGCCGAAATACCGAAACTCAGGCAGTATCCCTGATCAGCGCGCCGCTGATCGGCGGAATAGCGCGGGCGATCGCCAGCACTTCTTCCGATGGAATTTGCCGCAGCACCTCGTTGGTTTCCTTGTCGACGATCCGGACGATGGTCTTGCCGGTTTCCTCGTCGATTTCGAACTGCAATTGGCTGTCGTGGCTGCGCAGGGTCTCGTTGATCCGTGCCACGGCGGCCCGCAGCGCCTGTTCGTTGTGCAGGATTTCCGTTTCGGACGTGCCAGGTGCAGCCGCCGCGCGCCGAGGCGCGGGCTCGACCGGTCGTCCCTGCGCCTGCGTCGCGGTGACGATCGTATCGATTTTCATGGCCTTGGCTCCCTGTACTCAAGCGCGTGCGAACGCCCGTGCGGCAACCCGGAGCGGAGGAGGGTCCGCCGCTGGATTGCCGCCGGTGCGTTACGCATCAGGCTTCTCTTAGCCGCGCAGGAGCGCCAGCACGTGGTTCGGCAGCGCGTTGGCTTGCGCCAGCATCGCGATACCGGCCTGCTGCAGGATCTGCGCGCGGGTCAGGTTGGCCGTCTCCGCGGCGAAGTCCGCGTCGAGAATCCGGCTGCGCGAGGCAGTCAGGTTCTCGGTGGTCGTCTGCAGGTTGGCGATGGTCGACTCGAAGCGGTTCTGGATCGCACCGAGGGTGGACCGCAGCTCGCTCACCTGCGTCAGCGCCGCGTCAACCGACAGGATGGTGTTGAGCGCGCTCTGCACATCCACCACGCTGGCCGCCGACAAGGAGCTGCCGGCCAGGAGCGTGCCGGAGGAGAAGCCGATGTACGCCTGACCCTGGTTGATGGTCACGTCGCTGCTCGCCTGCAGGGTCACCGTGCCGCGGTAGACGAGCGTCTGCGTGGCGGTGCCGTCGTCGTCGGAGGCGGTGGTGTCGTCGGTGATCGCGGTGCTTCCGAACACCGTGTCGACATTGCCGCTCGAGTCATCGGCGGCCGTCGCGCCGTCGGCGAACTCGATCGATTCCTGGATTTGGATATTGCGGCCGTCCTTGGCCGTCAGGACGAGATTGCCGCTTTCGTCCTTGGAGGCCACCACGCCGGTGTCGAACTGCTTGCTGTTGATGGCGGCGATCGCCTCGTCGATGGTGATGCCGGCGGAGGTGACCGCAGTATTGGTCCAGATCGCTTCGCCGTTGATCATCAACGTGTAGGCCAGGCCGTCGCTGCCCGCCAGGCTCGAGGCGTCCATGAAGAGGTCGCCACCGCCGACGGCGCTGAAGGTGACCTGGGTCGTCGCCGAGGCCGTGACGCCGGCAATGCCGCTGGCGTTGATCGCCGCCGCCTTGGCATAGGCGCTGGTGCCGTCGCGCGAAGCGTCGCCAGCCACCGCGTAGTCGGTCGAGGCCTTGACGTTCACGCTGTTGATTTGCAGCTGGCCTTCGGCGAAGGAGTTGCCGTCCACGCCCGTGTAGGTGGCCACGGCTGCCGTGGGAGCGGCGAGCCCGCCGCTGCCGGCCGGCGCGCCGACCTCCGCCGACACGCCACCGGCATCGCTGGTCGCATTGACGAAGGCGCCGATGTCGGTCGTCTTCATGCTGGTGTTCAGGCCGATGGTGATGACTTCACCGACATTGGCGCCGACCTGGAAGGTGGCGTCGCCGAAGGTGCCGTCGAGGATCTTCTGGCCGTTGAACGACGTCTGGGTGGCGATCCGGTTGATCTCTTCCAGGCGCTGCTGCACTTCCTGGTTCAGCGCCGCGCGGTCGGAAGCCGAGTTGGTCGAGTTGGCGGCTTGCACGGCCAGCTCGCGGATGCGCTGGAGGTTGTTGGTCAGCTCGCTCAGCGCGCCTTCGGCGGTTTGCGCCAGCGAGATGCCGTCGCTCGCGTTACGCGCGGCTTGAGTGAGGCCGCGGATCTGCGTGGTGAAGCGTTCGGAAATCGCCAGACCGGCGGCGTCATCCTTGGCGCTGTTGATGCGCAGGCCGGAGGACAGGCGCTGCAGCGACTGCGCAAGCGAAGTCTGCGACGTATTCAGATTGCGCTGCGCATTGAGCGACGCAATGTTGGTGTTGATGATCTGAGGCATCGTTGGTCCCTTTCTTTACCTTGACTACCTATCTTCCGGCGTGAGTGCCGGTGCACTTTGGTTTGCCCTGCTACACCCTGC
>QGUL01000372.1 GCA_003242425.1 Pseudomonadota bacterium
TCCTCCTCCAGCGCACCGAGCGCGGCGCTGCGTACGACCTGGTGCAGCTCCTCCATGTTGCGCGGCCAGGAATACTGGCGTAGCAGGTTGAGGGCCGCGACCGAGAACGTGCGCGGCGGCGTGACCCGCGTTTCGACGAGCTGGTTGAGCAGGCTCACCGCCAGGTCGGGGATGTCCTCGGCCTGCATGCGCAGGGGCGGCAGGGCCAGTACCAATTGCGACAAGTGCGCGAGCAACTGCTCGTCGAAGCCGCATTCCTCGACGAGCTGGCGGTGCACGCGGCTGGTGAAACTGACGAGGCGCACTTTCTGCCGCTCGGCCTGCGGGACGATGAACGCCAGGCCGCGCTGCTGCGCCTTGGACAGGCTGGCAAGCTCGTCGACAAACAGGATGCCGCCTGCTGCCTGCATCAACAGCGATTGCGGCGCTTCGGACAACGCCGGGCCGGCCACGACGAAGGGCACACCGGGCTGATGCAGGGCGCGCGCGTACAGCTCGGCCATCGCACCCGGCTCGCCGCGCAGCAGCAGCGGCGTGTTGACCTGCGCGTACTGCGACAGGCGCTTGCGCAATTCGACCACGGTGGCCGAGCGGCCGATGGCCAGCGGTGCGAAGCGCGCATACGACTGGGGTTCGGAAGCCCGCAGCGCCCGCTTCACCGTGGCCAGGAGCTTCTGCATCGTGATCGGCTTTTCGAGGAATTCCAGCGCGCCGATGCGCGTGGCTTCCACCGCGGTATCGATGGTGGCGTGGCCCGACATCATCACCACCGGCATGGTGAGCTGTCCGGAGGCCGCCCACTCCTTGAGCAGCGAGATGCCATCGATGTCCGGCATCCAGATGTCGAGCAGCACCAGATCCGGGCGTTCGCGATTGCGGTGCTCGCGCGCCGCCGCCGCGTTCTCGGCGAGACGCACGGTGTGCCCCTCGTCCTCGAGAATCTCCGACAGCAGTTCGCGGATGCCTACTTCATCGTCGACTACGAGTATGGTTGCCATAGCCTCTACACCGTCCCGGGGCTCACGCCGCCCGCGGCAGTGCGATGGTCACTGCCGCTCCTCCCTTGTTCTCCAGGCTCACCGTGCCGTGGTGCTCGTCGATGATCTTCTTCACGATCGCGAGCCCCAGGCCGGTGCCCTTGGGTTTGGTCGTCACATAGGGCTCGAAAGCCCGTTTCATCACCGACTCGGCAAAGCCGCCGCCATTGTCGCGCACCGACAGCCGCACACGGTCGCCGTCCTGTTCGGTGCGGATTTCGATGCGCGGCGCCGGATGCCCTTGTAGCGCATCCTCGGCGTTGCGCAACAGGTTGTGGATCACCTGCCGCAACTGGCTCGCGTCGCCGCGCACCAGGGGCAGATTCTCCGCCAGCTCGAGCACGATGTGCCCCTGCGCATGCTCGTAGAGCGCCAGCACGTCGGTCACGAGCTGGTTGAGATCGAGCGCCACGAGCGTGGGCGCCGGCAGCCTCGAGTAGTCGCGGAACTCGTCGACCATCGCCTTCATCGCCGCCACCTGGGCGATGATCGTGCCCGTTGCGCGTTCCAGCGCGGCCGCATCCGCGGGCGCGAGCTTGTCGGCGAGTTTATGCTGCAAACGCTCGGCCGAGAGCTGGATGGGCGTCAGCGGATTCTTGATCTCGTGCGCCAGGCGGCGCGCGACCTCGGCCCAGGCCGTGGCGCGCTGCGCGGCGATGAGCTGGGTGACGTCGTCGAAAACCACGACGTAGCCCAGCTCGTGCGGCAACGAGGCGCCGCGCACCAGCAGCACCTGCCCCTGTCCGGGCAGCTCCAGTTCCTGCTGCCAGGAGGCGCCGCTGCCGCGTTCGAAGCCGTTGCGCACCAGCTCCGCGAGCGCCGCGAGCGCGGGGCTGCCGGACAGCGGTTCCCCCGCGGCGAGCTTGGTCTTGAGGATCGCTTCGGCACTGGCGTTGGCGACCTGCAGGCGGAACGAGCGGTCGAAGGTCAGCACGCCGGCGGACAGCGTCGCCAGAATGTTCTCGAGATAGGCCTTGGCGTTCTCCACCTGTTCGCGGTTGCGTTCGGCGGCGGCGCGCGCTTCGCTGAGCTGATCGGTCATGCTGTTGAAGGCCTGGGTCAGCACGCCCAGTTCGTCGCGCGTGGTCACTTTCGCCCGGCGGCTGAAATCGCCGCGCGCGACGTCCCGCGTCGCCTCCGCCAGCACCGCCAGCGGCTCGGACAGTCTTCTGCTGAGCAGGAACGCCAGCGCGATGGCCGTGAACAGCGCGAGCAGCAACGCCAGCGTCAGCGTCAGGATGTAGATGCGTTTCAAGCCCACGCGCAGCAGGGCAAGTTCGCGATAGTCGCGATAGACGGCCTGCACCGTTTCGGCGCTCTCGGCGAGCGAGGTGGGCACCGGCTGCAGGAGCTGCAACACGCGATTCTCCTCGACCCAGACGGAAGAGGGGAGCGGCACCACCACGCGCATCAACAGGCCCTTTTCGCCGGCCGGCTCGATGGCGGCGTAGTCGCTGCCCTGCCGCACCTGCCGCAGCACCGCCGGCGGCGGCGCCTCGGGCACGAGCTGCGTCGGCAGCCGGCTGGCGCTCGCCAGCACGAAGCCGCTGGT
>QGUL01000373.1 GCA_003242425.1 Pseudomonadota bacterium
GAGCAGCGAGGAATGGAACCAGCCGCGGTGCTGGTCCGAGCCTTCCAGATAGAGATCGGCCGGCCACTTGAAACGCGCGTCGTCGTTACGCAGCACGGTGTAATGCGTCGTGCCGGAATCGAACCACACGTCCAGCGTGTCGGTGATCTTCTGATACACCTTCGGATCGACGCCGAAATCCTCGGCCGTCATCGCAAACCACGCTTCGATGCCGCCCTGTTCCACGGCCTGGGCCGCGCGTTCGAGCAGCGCGGGCGTGTCCGGATGCAGCTCGCCCGTTTCCTTGTGCACGAAGAAGGGAATGGGCACGCCCCAGTTGCGCTGCCGCGAGATGCACCAGTCGG
Source organism: Pseudomonadota bacterium (assembly GCA_003242425.1). Classification (GTDB taxonomy): domain Bacteria; phylum Pseudomonadota; class Gammaproteobacteria; order Burkholderiales; family SG8-39; genus ZC4RG42. Next base: position 345 of record QGUL01000373.1, read on the forward strand.
GACGGTTGGCGATCATGCTGTGCAGCCGCGCATGGCCCCAGGACGGATAGAAGCACGTGGCATCGACCGCTTCCAGCGCCACTTCGCGCAGCGTACGGCCGTCGGCCATCTTGCGGTCCATGCCGATGAACCACTGCGTGGTGGCACGGAAGATGATCGGCGTCTTGTGACGCCAGCAGTGCGGATAGCTGTGGCGGATGCGATCGTGCTTGAGCAGCCGTCCGCGTCGCTGCAGTTCCTGGATGACGACGGGATTGGCCTCCCAGACGGTCAACCCGCCGACGAGCGCCACCTTGTCGTAGAACCGGCCGTCGTCGCCGACGGGGTTGTCCACCGGCAACTGGTAGCGCTGACCGACGACATAGTCCTCCACGCCGTGCGCCGGCGCGGTGTGCACAAGCCCGGTACCCGCCTCCAGGGTGACGTGGTCGCCCAGAATGACCGGCACCACGCGATCGTAGAAGGGATGACGCAGGCGCAGGTTTTCCAGCGCCTGGCCCTTGCAGCGCGCGAGCACTTCGCCGCCGAGGCCGTAACGCTGCAAAGCGGCTTCGCGCAACTGCTCGGCCAGCACCAGCAGCCCGCGCTCGGTGCCCACCAGCGCGTATTCGAATTCGGGATGAGCGCTCACGCCCTGGTTCGCAGGCAGCGTCCAGGGCGTGGTGGTCCAGATCACCGCAAACGCCGGCTGCTCGGGCGGAGTCGAAAGACCGAAAGCCTTCGCCAGCGCCGTACGGTCCTCGAACTCGAAGCCGACATCGATGGCATCCGAAGTTTTGTCCTCGTAATCGACTTCGGCCTCCGCGAGCGCGGAGCCGCAGTCGATACACCAGTTCACCGGCTTCTGGCCGCGGAACAGCAGCCCGCTTTCGAGGATGCGGCCGAGCGCGCGGATTTCCGCCGCCTCGGTCGCGTAGTTCATGGTCTTGTAAGGCGCGTCCCAGTCGGCCAGCACGCCCAGGCGGATGAAGTCCTTCTTCTGCCGCTCGATCTGCTCGGCGGCGTACTGGCGGCACAGCGCGCGGGCCTTGTTGCCCTCGATGTTCTTGCCGTGCTGCTTCTCGATCTGGTGCTCGATCGGCAGGCCGTGGCAGTCCCAGCCCGGCACGTAAGGCGCGTCGAAGCCGGCGAGCGTCTTCGACTTCACGATCATGTCCTTGAGGATCTTATTGACCGCGTGCCCGATGTGGATGTCGCCGTTGGCGTAGGGCGGGCCGTCGTGCAGCACGAACAGCGGCCGGCCCTTGCAGACTTCGCGCAGACGCTGATACAGGCCCGATTCCTGCCATTGCCGTATCCACTCGGGCTCGCGCTTGGCGAGATCGCCCCGCATGGGGAAAGGCGTATCCGGCAGGTTCAGGGTCTTCTTGTAGTCGGACATGTTCAATGGCTCTCCAGGATTTCGCGCGCGATCTCGCAGTCGCGGGCGATCTGCGCCTTCAACGTTTCCAGATCCGGGTACTTCTCTTCGTCGCGGATCTTGGCGAGGAACTCCACGCGCAAGTGCCGCCCGTAGAGCTCGCCGTGAAAATCGAACAGATGCACTTCCAGCGTCGGATGGCCGTTGGCGGTGATGGTCGGCCGCAGGCCGAGGCTCGCCACGCCGTCGCACGCCCCTTCTCCCGCCCCGTACACGCGCACCGCAAAAATGCCGCTCAAGGGCGGACGGTTGTGCTTCATCTGCACGTTGGCCGTGGCGAAGCCGAGCTCCCGCCCCAGCTTGCGTCCGTGCACTACGCGCCCGCTGATGCTGTAGCGGCGCCCGAGCAGACGCTCGGCCTGCGCGAGGTCGCCGGCCGCGAGCGCAGCGCGCACCGCGGAACTGGAGACGCGCTGGTTGTCTTCGGTTACCGTCGGCATCGCCTCGACAGTGAAACCGTGGCGCTCGGCCGCGCGCTGCAAAGCCGCCCAGTCGCCCATGCGCCGTGCGCCGTAGCGGAAATCCTCGCCGACCAGCACCCAGCGCGCGCGCAGGCTCTCGACCAGCACGCGCTCGACGAACTCGTCGGGCGACAACGCCGCGAAGGCGCGGCTGAACCGCTGCACGTGCACGTGCTCGACGCCCTGCTCGGCCAGCAACTCCAGCTTTTCACGCAGCGAAGTGAGGCGGGTCGGCGCGGAGGCCGGGGTGAACAGCTCCCGCGGATGCGGCTCGGAAGCCGACCCCCGGGAACCAGACCCTGGGGGTTTTGGGGGGGGGGGAGGGGCCCGCACCACACCGGGGGGGCCCTGTTTGCCCCCCCGA
>QGUL01000533.1 GCA_003242425.1 Pseudomonadota bacterium
GGGGGTTTTTTTTGGGCGAACCACGCACCCCGCGACGAAGCGCGGGTTTTCGGGTTGGCTTTAGGCGTCAGGCCGGCGGGCGGCAAGCTGGGCCGGGGCGAAATTGAGTTCGTAGACCAGCGCCTCCATGCCGTAGTCGGCCATCGAGGGCGCGTTGGCGTTGAAGGTGTTGGTCTCGACGATGTCCGCGCCGGCTTCCAGGTACTGGCGGTGGATGCCGTCGATGATCTGCGGTTGGGTGAGCGAGAGCAGATCGTTGTTGCCGCGCAGGTCGTGCGGCCAGTCCTTGAAACGCTCGCCCCGGAACTGCGCCTCGCTCAGCTTGTAGGTCTGGATCATGGTTCCCATGGCGCCGTCCAGGATCAGGATGCGGCGTTCCAGAAGCGAGCGGAGTTCGGCGGTGCGGTCAGATTGCATGGCGAACGTTCGAGGAAAAACAAAAGCCCGCGCGGGCGGGCAGGTTCAGCGCGCGTATTGCGTGATGTGCATCAAGTCACGCGCGCTTTGAAGGCTAAAGGGTTGATGCTTCAGTGTCAATTTGGCTAGGCGGCGCAAAACCCCTGGGCCATGCATGGCTTTTGATCCTGGTCAAGCGTTCGGTCCGGGCCGAAACCATACTTCACGCGTGGTTTAAACCATGTATGGAGAACGCGAATGAAAAAAGCAGTACTCGGGGTCTGTGCGCTGACGCTCGCGAGCATGGCCGCGCCGGCGCTGGCAGCGGACGCGGAAAGCCCGTGGCTCGTGCGTGTGCGCGCGCTGCACATGGAAGTCGACAACGGCAACAGCCCGAAGGCCGGTGTGTCGCTGGACGACAAGACCTTCCCGGAAGTCGACATCAGCTATTTCTTCTCGAAGAACGTCGCTGCGGAACTGATCCTGACCTATCCGCAGAAGCATGATGTCCATCTGAAAGGTGTGGGCAACATTGGCAGCATCAAGCATCTGCCGCCGACGCTGACGCTGCAGTACCACTTCATGCCCGAGAGCAACTTCAAGCCCTATATCGGCGCGGGCATCAACTATACCCGTCTGACCAGCGTCGATATCGACGTGCCGGGCGTCAGAGTCGATCGCAACAGCTTCGGCTTCGCCGTTCAGGCCGGCTTCGACTACAAGCTGACCAAGAACTGGTACCTGAACGTGGACGTGAAATACGTCGACATCGACACCGATGTGAAGCAGGCCGGCGTCGGTAAGCTGACCACGCTGAAAGTGGATCCCTTCCTCTACAGCGTCGGTATCGGCTACCGCTTCTAAAAAAAGGAAACAGGGTCGTCACAGGGAGGGGAGAAAAGCAAAACGGGCGCCGTATGGCGCCCGTTTTTGCTGCAGCGCAAGCGCTTTAGAGGTAGTACGCGCTTTCGCCGTGGGAGTTGATGTCCAGCCCCTCGCGTTCCTCTTCCTCGGTGACGCGCAGGCCGAGGATCATGTCCACCACCTTATAGGCGATGAAGGCCACCACGGCCGACCAGACGATGGTGATCAGCACGCCCTTCGCCTGGACCAGCAACTGGCTGGCGATCACATAATCGGCGCCTTGGGTGCCGCCCAGACCCGGCGCGGCGAACACGCCGGTGAGCAGCGCGCCGACGATGCCGCCCACGCCGTGGACGCCGAACACATCGAAGGCGTCGTCCGCGCGCAGCATGCGCTTCAGCCCGTTCACGCCCCAGAGGCACACCAGACCGGCGACCAGGCCGATGATGATGGCGCCCATCGGGCCGACGAAACCGGCCGCCGGCGTGATCGCCACCAGGCCGGCCACCGCACCCGAGGCCGCGCCCAGCATCGAGGCCTTGCCCTTGGCCAGCGCTTCACCCGCGAGCCACGACATGGTTGCCGCGCCCGTGGCGACGATGGTGTTGACGAAAGCCAGCGAGGCGGTGCCGTTCGCGCCCAGCGCGGAGCCGGCGTTGAAGCCGAACCAGCCCACCCACAGCAGCGAGGCGCCCACCATGGTCAGCGTGAGCGAGTGCGGGGGCATCGCTTCCTTGCCGAAGCCGATGCGCTTGCCCAGCACATAGGCGCCGACCAGGCCCGCGACGCCGGCGTTGATGTGCACCACCGTGCCGCCGGCGAAGTCGAGCGCGCCGTCCTGGAACAGCAGGCCCGGCTCGGCCCACACCATGTGCGCCATCGGGATGTAGCAGAAGGTGAACCACAGCACCGAGAACAGCAGCACGCTGGAGAACTTGATGCGCTCGGCGTAGGAGCCGACGATCAGCGCCGTGGTGATGGCGGCGAAGGTCGACTGGAAGGCGATGAACACATACTCGGGAATCGAGCCCGACAGGGTATCGGGCGTGATGCCGATCAGGAACGCCTTGTCGAAGGTCCCGTAGAACGAACCGCCGCCCTCGAACGCCAGACTGTAGCCGTACAGGCACCACAGCACGGTGATCGTCGAGAAGATCGCGAACACCTGCAGCAGCACCGACAGCGTGTTCTTCGCGCGCGCGAGGCCGCCGTAGAACAGCGCCAGCCCGGGAATGGTCATCAGGATGACCAGCATGGGGGAGGGGAGCACCAAGCGGGATCCCCCGTGTCGGACTTTGGCGCCTTTTCGGCAGGGGACTCGCGGGGG
>QGUL01000374.1 GCA_003242425.1 Pseudomonadota bacterium
TTCTACCGCAGTCGATACCTCCAACGAGAGCTTTGCTGCGCTTTTCGAAGAGAGCCTGAACCGCAAGGAGATGCGGGTCGGCGAGGTCATCACTGCGGAGGTCGTACGTGTCGACCAGAATTACGTGGTGGTGAACGCGGGACTGAAGTCCGAGTCGTTCATTCCGATCGAAGAGTTCCGTGACGACCACGGCGAGGTCAACGTCAAACCGGGCGACTTCGTCAGCGTGGCGATCGAAGCGCTGGAGGACGGCTACGGCGAGACGCGGCTGTCGCGCGACAAGGCCAAGCGCCTGGCCGCGTGGATGGAACTGGAAAAAGCGCTCGAGGAACAATCCATCGTGCAGGGCGTCATCACCGGCAAGGTGAAGGGCGGCCTCACCGTCATGATCAACGGCATCCGGGCCTTCCTGCCCGGTTCGCTGGTCGACATGCGCCCCGTGAAGGACACCACGCCTTACGAGGGCAAGACCATGGAATTCAAGGTCATCAAGCTCGACCGCAAGCGCAACAACGTCGTGGTGTCGCGCCGCGCCGTGCTTGAGGAAACCGCCGGTGCCGAGCGCGAGGAACTGCTCAAGTCGCTGCAGGAAGGCACCATCGTCAAGGGTATCGTCAAGAACATCACCGACTACGGCGCGTTCGTGGACCTGGGCGGCATCGACGGTCTGCTGCACATCACCGATCTCGCCTGGCGTCGCGTGAAGCACCCGAGCGAGGTGCTGAACGTGGGCGACGAAGTGACCGCCAAGGTGCTGCGCTTCGACCAGGAGAAGAACCGCGTGTCGCTGGGCCTCAAGCAGCTCGGCGAAGACCCGTGGATCGGTCTGTCGCGCCGCTATCCGCCCGGCACGCGTCTGTTCGGCAAGGTCACCAACCTCACCGACTACGGCGCGTTCGTGGAAGTGGAGCAGGGCATCGAGGGCCTGGTGCACGTCTCCGAGATGGACTGGACCAACAAGAACGTCCATCCGTCCAAGGTGGTGCAGCTCGGCGACGAGGTCGAAGTGATGATCCTGGAGATCGACGAAGAACGTCGCCGGATCTCGCTCGGCATGAAGCAGTGCATGCCCAACCCCTGGGAAGAGTTCGCCCAGAACCACCGCAAGGGCGACCGCGTGCGCGGCCAGATCAAGTCGATCACCGACTTCGGCATTTTCATCGGCCTGCCCGGCGGCATCGACGGCCTGGTGCACCTGTCCGACCTCTCCTGGTCGCAGCCCGGCGAGGAAGCCGTTCGCAACTACAAGAAGGGCGACGAGGTCGAGGCCATGGTGCTGGCGATCGACGTCGAGCGTGAGCGCATTTCGCTCGGCATCAAGCAGCTCGAGGGCGATCCGTTCAACGCCTTCGTCGCGACCCACGAGAAGGGTTCGGTCGTCACCGGCACGGTGCAGAGCGTCGATGCCAAGGGCGCGGTCATCCTGCTGCCCAACGACATCGAAGGCTATCTGCGGGCGTCCGAGATCTCGCGCGACCGCGTCGAGGATGCCCGTACGCATCTGAAGGAAGGCGACACGGTCACGGCGATGATCATCAACATCGACCGCAAGAATCGCCAGGTCAACCTGTCGATCAAGGCCAAGGAGATCGCCGACGAAGAGAGCGCCATGGCCAAGCTGCAGAGCGAATCTGCCGCCAGCTCCGGCAGTACCAACCTTGGCGCCTTGCTGAAAGCCAAGCTCGACAACAAGAACGCGCAGCAGTAACGCGCGCCGCTAAAGGGGCACAGGGGAGGCGTGCATGACCAAGTCGGAGCTGATCGCGCGTCTGGCCGCTCGCTATCCGCAACTGGTGGCGAAGGACGCGGAGTACGCGGTGAAGATGATTCTCGATGCGATGACCAACAGTCTGGTCAACGGTCAGCGCATCGAGATTCGCGGGTTCGGCAGTTTCGGATTGAATTACCGTCCGGCCCGGGTCGGCCGCAACCCCAAGTCCGGCGAGAAGGTTTACGTACCCGAGAAGTACGTGCCGCACTTCAAGCCGGGCAAGGAACTGCGCGAGCGCGTGGACAACGCGCACAAATCCCAGCAGGCGAATCGCTGAAGGGAGAGGAAATCGGCGCGGCGCAATCCCGCGCCGATTTCGTTTATGGAGGCCGGCGCTCTTGCGGCTTCCGCATTTGAAAGCTATACAGGAAGCCGTCCACCGGCTCTGAATTGGTAGCCATGGCGCTGATCCGCTTTTTCATTCTGCTGGTCTGGTTGCTGGTCTTCGTCGTGCTGCTGTTGTTTGCGGCCAAGAACGTCGAACCGGTCACGCTGCGTTTCTACTTCGACCAGGCGTGGGAGGCGCCGCTGATCGTGATCGTGCTCGCGGCCTTCGCCGCGGGGGCGCTGTTCGGCGTCGCCGCATGCATACCCCCGCTGGTGCGCAGCCGCCGCACGGCCATGAACCTGCGCCGCGAGCTGCGCATCCGCGACAAGGCGGTCGCGAAGCCCGAACCGTCCACAACGTCTGCCGTCACCGATGTTTCCACTTCAGTCTGAGGCGCCCGGCACGGTGTGGGCACGTTTCATCGCGTAGCGTAAACGGGCGGCATGGAATTCGATCTCTGGTGGCTCATCGTCTGCC
>QGUL01000033.1 GCA_003242425.1 Pseudomonadota bacterium
ATGATCTCGATCTGGTTCGGGAAGACGTCGAGCTGGTACTCGTTCCTGGCGATCTCGGCGATCGCCTCGTCGTAGTCCTGCAACAGCTCGAAGGTCCAGTCGCAGCCGGTGGAGATGGGCTTCCTCATCGTTGTTCTCCGCCTCAGGCCGCGGCCGTTTCCTTGCGGAACAGCTCGCGGAACACCGGATAGATGTCGCTGCGCTTCGACACCCGCTTCATGGCGAAATGCGGCTGGTCGATGCGCTGGTAGGCCTGCCACAGCGTGCTGGTCTGCTCCAGGCCCTCGGTCGGGATGTCGATGTAGGCGAAATAGCGCGCGGCGGGCAGCAGCTCCTTCTCCAGGAAACCGCGGCTCTTCTCCGGATCGGCGCCGAAGGCGTCGCCGTCGGAGGCCTGCGCGCCGTAGATGTTCCACAGCGTCGGCGGATAGCGCTGGTCGACGATCTCCTTCATCAGCTCGAGCGCGGACAGCACCACCGTGCCGCCGCTGTAGTTGCCGTAGAAGAATTCCTCTTCGTCCACTTCCGAGGCGTTGTCGGTATGGCGCACGAACACCAGATCGACCGTCTCGTACTTGCGGGTGAGGAAGAGGTAGAGCAGGGCGAAGAAGCGCTTGGCGAGATCCTTCTTGTCCTCGGTCATCGAGCCGGACACGTCCATCAGGCAGAACATCACCGCCTGGCTGACGGGCTTGGGCACGGTGACGCGGTGCCGGTAGCGCAGGTCCACCTCGTCGAGGAAAGGCACGCGGCGCGGACGCGCTTCGCCGGATTCGAGCGCGTTCGCCCCGCGCGCGGCCATGCGGCGCGCGAGCGACTGTTTCAGCGAACGCAGGATGTGCAGGTTGCGCGGCGAGCCGCTGCGCGTGAACCCGGCCGGCTGGGTGCGCTTGTCCTTGATGCTGCCCAGGACGGTGCGCTCCATGCGCGGCAGCTCCAGATCGTCCAGGAACAGTTCCAGGAACTCTTCGCGCGACAGCGTGAAGGCGAAGCTGTCGAGCACCTCGCCTTCGCCGGCCTGGCTGCCCGGACCGTCGCCTTCGCCGTCTTCAGGACGGGGAATGCGGTCTCCCGGTTTGAAGATGCGGTTGCCCGGGTGCACGATCTCCCGGTCGCCGCCGGGACCGTGGCGGAACGCCGGCTCGGAAATGTCCCGCACCGGGATCTGTACCTGTCCGCCCGATTCCAGATCGCGGATCGAACGCTTGGCGACGATGTCGCTCACGGCGCGCCGCAAGTGATCCTTGTAGCGCTGGATGAAGCGCTGCCGGTTGACGGCGCTCTTGCGCCGGTCGTTCAGTCTGCGGTCGATGAAGGTCGACATCAGCAAAACTCCTTGACCACGACGCGCGCGGGGAACCTCCCCCTGTTCGTCCGCCCGCGCGCGCCACGCCTGCCGCTGGAAAACCCGATCAAGCCGATTTGCGTACCCGCAGATACCACTCGCACAGCAGCCGGACCTGCTTTTCGGTATAGCCCTTCTGCACCATGCGTGCGACGAAGTTTTCGTGCTTGGTCTTGTCCTCCGCCGAGGCCTTGGCATTGAACGAGATCACCGGCAGCAGTTCCTCGGTGTTCGAGAACATCTTGCGCTCGATCACCTCGCGCAGCTTCTCGTAGCTCGTCCAGGCCGGGTTCTTGCCGCCGTTCTGGGCGCGCGCCCGCAACACGAAGTTCACGATTTCGTTGCGGAAATCCTTCGGGTTGGCGATGCCCGCCGGTTTCTCGATCTTCTCCAGCTCGGCGTTGAGGGCCGCACGGTCGAAGGATTCGCCCGTTTCGGGATCGCGATAGTCCTCGTCCTGGATCCAGTAGTCGGCGAAGGTCACGTAGCGGTCGAAGATGTTCTGGCCGTATTCGGAGTAGGACTCCAGATAGGCCGTCTGGATCTCCTTGCCGATGAACTCGGCGTAGCGCGGCGCGAGGTGCTCCTTGATGAAGGAGAGGTAGCGCCGCTTGGTTTCCTCGGGCAGATCCTCGCGCATGATGCGCTGCTCCAGCACGTACATGAGATGCACCGGGTTGGCGGCAATCTCGGTCTGGTCGTAGTTGAACACCGCCGACAGCACCTTGTAGGCGAAGCGCGTGGACATTCCGGTCATGCCTTCGTCGATGCCGGCGTAGTCGCGGTACTCCTGGTAGGTCTTCGCGTTCGGGTCGATGTCCTTCAGGTTCTCGCCGTCGTAGATGCGCATCTTGGAATAGATGCTGGAGTTCTCCGGCTCCTTCAGGCGGGTGAGCACCGAGAACTGTGCCATCATCTCCAGCGTGTGCGGCGCGCAGGGCGCCTCCGCCAGCGAGCTCGACCGCAGCAGCTTCTTGTAGATCTGCACTTCCTCGGTGACCCGCAGGCAGTAGGGCACTTTGACGATGTACACCCGGTCGAGGAAGGCCTCGTTGTGCTTGTTGTTGCGGAAGGTCTGCCACTCGGATTCGTTCGAGTGCGCGAGGATGATGCCCTGGAAGGGGATCGCGCCGAAGCCTTCGGTGCCCTTGTAATTGCCTTCCTGCGTCGCGGTCAGCAGCGGGTGCAGCATCTTGATCGGGGCCTTGAACATCTCCACGAACTCGAGCAGGCCCTGGTTGGCCAGGCACAGACCGCCGGAGAAGCTGTAGGCGTCGGGGTCGTCCTGCGCGTAGTGTTCGAGCTTGCGGATGTCCACCTTGCCGACCAGCGAGGAGATGTCCTGATTGTTCTCGTCGCCCGGCTCGGTCTTGGTGATCGCCACTTGGCGCAGCACGGAGGGCATCAGACGCACCACTTTGAACTTCGAGATGTCGCCTTCGTACTCCTCGAGGCGCTTCACCGCCCAAGGCGACATGATGCCGGTGAGGTAGCGGCGCGGAATGCCGTATTCGGCTTCCAGCATTTCCCCGTCGCGTTCGGGGTTGAACAGCCCGAGCGGCGATTCGTTCACCGGCGAGCCCTTGAGGGCGTAGATCGGATAGACCTCCATGAGCGATTTCAGCCGCTCGGCGAGCGACGACTTGCCGCCGCCCACCGGACCCAGCAGATAGAGCACCTGCTTGCGCTCCTCGAGGCCCTGTGCCGCGTGGCGGAAGAACGCGACGATCTGCTCCACCACGTCTTCGAGCCCGTAGAACTCCTTGAAGGCTGGGTAGCGCCGGATGACGCGGTTGGAAAAGATGCGCGACAGCCGCGGATCGTTGCGCGTGTCGATCACCTCCGGTTCACCGATCGCGGCGAGCATACGCTCGGCGGCGGTCGCATAAGCCATGGGGTCGCGCTTGCACAGCTCGAGGTACTCCGCGAGCGTCATTTCCGTTTCGCGCGCGCGCGCATAGTTGGAAACATAAGATTCGAGAACTCCCATTTGCCTACCTCCGTCGTTGAGCGGATCGTGAACGACCGCCTAAACCCTTCGATTCCGTCGCAGCCTCATCGTTCGTGCTGTCAATGGGAGAGGCGCTTGCGTTCGGGCGACGCATCGGGCGTGATCGCGGGATGTGCGTGCTGGCACGCATGATGAATCGCCGCTTCTCGTTACGCATTGGACGCCTATTCGTTGCGCGGCATGCAAGCGAACAGAGAGCACTTTCCATGCCTGATTGAGGAATTGGCGCGCAGTGGCGGGAAAGTGCGTGCGCGAGAGAAAAAACGAATCTGATCGGCGGAACCGCCGTGAAGACTGCCGGTATCGAAACCGCTGATGGGATGAAGCTCAATGCAACGCACGCTTCACGATCACGGCTACACGTTGACACAAAAGCGCGCAAAGCAGAAGCGGTAATCAGCGATCGATATGTGTCATAGCGCAAATATTTGTCGATCTGTTGCGCGTATGCCGCAGCCACCGGTTTCAGGGACGGTTGTCGTCCCGTGCCTCGCGCGCTTCTTCCCTGAGCTCCGCGGCACCCTCGCGCACGCGCTCGGCAGTATCCGATGCCGCATCGCGGGCGTCCTCGCGCATCTCCTGCACCGACTCGCGAGCTTCGCTGCGGGTTTGGGGGTCGGGGTTTTGCTCGCAGCCGACGACGGCGAGTGCCAACAAAACAGCTGCAATGGCGGCTTGCATATTCGCTCCTCAACGTCTACGAGACAGGTGGAAGCAAGCCGCCCGCCCATTGCACCGAGGGACACGGTGCCGGTTGCCTCCCGGCATCGTGGGGCGATGGCGTTCTCCTGCAAAGCCGTAGTTGGAGGAGGGATGATGAAGGGACAGCGCGCACCGAAGAAGATCGCACTGGCGCTCGGCGGCATAATGCTCGCCGGATCGTTCGTTTATGCGGACGGCGAACACCGGCCCGATCCCGCGTTCTTCGATCCCCTGTTCGACGCAAGCCGTTGTTTCAACGCGCCGGCCGGTTCGCGGGCAGTGATCGCGACCTTCCGCTTGGCGCAGAACAGCCCGGAACTGCGCCCGGTCGACCGGCAGCGGCAGGAAGTCCAGCCGGACGATACCGATCCGCCGTTGTGGCCGGACCTCGGCACGCTCAGCTACCCGATCACCACGCGCTCGGTGGAGGCGCAGCGCTATTTCGATCAAGGGCTGCGGCTCGTGTACGCGTTCAATCACGGCGAGGCGCGGCGCGCTTTCCGGGCGGCGCAGCGGCGCGACCCCGATTGCGCGATGTGCTACTGGGGAGAGGCGCTGGTGCTCGGGCCCAATATCAACGCCCCCATGGCGCCGGAGGCGGTGGCGCCGGCGATCGAGGCGGTGGAGCGTGCACGAAGCCTCGCGGAAGGGACCACGGAACGGGAACAGGCGCTCATCGAAGCCTTGGCGGTGCGATACAGCGCATCGCCGGAGGCCGACCGCACCGCGCTCGACCTTGCCTATGCCGACGCGATGGGTGCGGTGTATCGCCGCTTCCAGGACGATCCGCATATCGCCACGCTTTATGCCGAGGCGATGATGGACACCCAGCCCTGGGATTACTGGCAGCCCGGCGGTGTGTATCCCAAAGGCCGCGGCGGCGAAATCGTCGAGGTGCTGGAGAAGGTGCTGGCCGAGCATCCCGACCATCCGGGCGCGATCCATCTCTACATCCACGCCGTGGAGGCCTCGAACTGGCCCGAGCGCGCCGAGCTGCATGCGGAACGGCTCGAACAGCTGATGCCCGGCGCCGGTCACATCGTCCACATGCCCTCGCATATCTACTACCGGCTCGGCCGCTATATGGACGCGCTCGAGGCGAACCGGCGCGCGGTGGAGGTGGACGAGCGCTATTTGTCGAAGTCAAAAGCCGAGCACATCTACGCCTGGGGGTATTACCCGCACAACGTCCATTTCCTCATGGCCGCGGCCCAGATGGCGGGGGACGGACCGGCGGCGGTGGCGGCGGCGGAGAAGCTCGCGAAGATCGTTCCGGACGAGGCGCTCAAGACCGTGCCCACCGTGCAGCCCGTGAAGGTGGCGGTCTATTTTGCGCACGCGCAGTTCAGCGAGCCGCAAACCCTGCTCGCCCTGCCGGACCCCGGCGACGAACATCCCTATGTCAAAGCCATGTGGCATTACGCGCGCGGCGTCGGTCATGCGCTCGCGAAGAATGCGCAATCCGCGCAGGCGGAGGCCGAGGCGATCGCTGCACTCGCGCGCAGTCCCAAGCTCAAGCCGCTGGAAGAGGCGTCGATTCCCGCCACCCAGGTGCTGCAGATCGCCGAGCAGGTGGTGCGGGGGCGGGCCGCTCAGGCGGCCGGGGATCTGGCTGCCGCGGCGGGGCATTTCCGCAACGCCATCGCCGTGCAGGATCAATTGCAGTACATGGAGCCGCCCTACTGGTACTACCCCGTCCAGCAGTCGCTGGGCGCCGTGCTGCTCGCGCAAGGCGATCTGGAGGGCGCAGAACGCGCCTTCCGCGCCAGCCTGGCGCGTACGCCCAACAACGGCTGGTCGCTCTACGGTCTCATGGAAGTGTATGAGCAGGCACGCCGGGACAAGCTCGCGGTCATGACGAAGGAACGGTTCCGCAAGGCCTGGGCCGGGAAGCGGCACGTGGATCTGGAGCGGCTATAAAGCGAACGGCCCCCGGAAGGAGGTCGTTCGCGCATCATGACCTGGACGGTTGTCGCTGCTCATGCGCCGGCGGCGCATGAGCCTTCACCGGAAAGCCTTATTTTTCAAGCAGCGTGCGCAGCATCCACGCCGTCTTCTCGTGTACCTGCATGCGCTCGGTGAGCAGATCGGCGGTGGGCTGGTCGTTGGCCCGTTCGGCGATCTTGAACACCTCGCGCGCGGTGCGCGTCACCGCTTCTTGGCCGTCCACCAGGAGCTGGATCATCTCCTCGGCCGAAGGCACGCCTTCGGTTTCCTTGATCGAGGACAGGCGGGCGTACTCCTTGTAGCTGCCCGGCGCGGGGAACCCCAGGGCGCGGATGCGTTCGGCGATGAGGTCGACCGCCGCGGCCAGTTCGGTGTACTGCTCCTCGAACATCTGGTGCAGCGTGCTGAACATCGGCCCGGTCACGTTCCAGTGGAAGTTGTGCGTCTTCAGATAGAGCGTGTACGTGTCGGCCAGCAGACGCGACAGCCCCTCGGCGATCTCCTTGCGGTCGGCATCGGCAATGCCGATATCGATGTTCTGCGCGTAACCCCGTTTCTTGTTTCCCATTGACGCCTCCTTTGTAGGTTCCTTCACTGCAACATAAAGGCGCTTGCGCGGCGATTCAAATGAATCCTGTGCAAGACACCGATTGGCGAAGCCTAAACCTCATACCGTTTCCGCGCGCAGATCCAGCATCTGGACGCAGGGGAGGTCGCAGGCGAGCACGGCCTGGCGCACCGCTTCGATCGCTTCCGGACGCGGGAAGGTTTTGCGATAGGCAAGCACCACGCGCCGGTCCGGCACCGGTTTGGTGAACGGAATATAGGCCAGCAGCCGGTCGCGCTTGGCGCCGCGCGGCACCGCTGTGACCGGCAGGACCGTAATGCCCGTCCCCGAGGCGACCATGTGACGGATGGTCTCCAGCGACGAGCCCTCGAAGGACTTCTGGATGCCGTCGGCGGCGGTGATGAAGCGGTTCAGCTCGGGACAGACTTCCAGCACCTGGTCGCGCAGGCAATGGCCGGTGCCGAGCAGCAGCATGTGCTCGTCCTTCAGCTCGCGGCTGGAGACGGACTTGCGCGTCGCCCAGGGATGGTTGCGCGGCACGGCCACGACGAAGGGCTCGTCGTACAGAGGCTGCACGAGCAGGCCGTTGGCCTCGAAGGGCAGCGCCAGGATGGCGACGTCGATTTCGCCCTGGCGCAGCAGCTCCAGCAGCTTGTGCGTGTATTGTTCCTGCAGCACGAGCGGCATGCGCGGCGCACGCTTCTTGAGCGCGGGAATGAGGTGGGGCAGCAGGTACGGCCCGATGGTGAAGATGACCCCCATGCGCAGCGGTCCGTTGAGCGGGTCCTTGCCTTGTTTGGCCAGTTCCTTCACCCGCGCCGCCTCTTCGAGCACGCGCTGTGCCTGCTCGACGATGCGTTCGCCGATCGGGGTGACGGAGACTTCCCCCGCGCCGCGCTCGAACAGCACGACACCGAGCTCGTCCTCGAGCTTGCGTACCGCGACCGAAAGCGTGGGCTGACTGACGTAACAGGCTTCGGCAGCGCGCCCGAAATGGCGCTCGCGCGCGACCGCGACGATGTAGCGGAGTTCGGTGAGTGTCATGGCCGAATCATAACGGACCCTGGCGCGACTGTGCCGTGATGCGCCGGATGCGGAGGGCGGCCGGTTTTGAGGTAGGCTAAAACCCGACTCCGGGGAGGGGAGGATGCGAGGAGGATACGTATGCTGCCTGGCGCTGTGCCTTGCGGCCTGCGCCGGCACGCCGTCGCAAAGCGAGCGGGTGGACATACCGCCGGTGGGCGGGAGCGAGCGTCACGGCCTGGTGGAGCGCTTCTCCAAAGCCCGGCCCGGCGACGCGTTCCCTTCGGGCTGGCGGGTATGGAAGCTCTCCGGCTACAAGAAGCCGACACATTACCGCCTGGTGCGCGACGGGGAGCACACGGTGGTGAAGGCCAGCGCCGACGGTTCGGCCTCGGGGCTCGTCTACCCCGTGCATGTGGATCTCAAGACTCATCCCATCCTGAGCTGGCGCTGGAAGGTCCCGGAACTGATTCCGCAGGCGGACAACACCAGGCGCCATACCGAAGACGCGCCCGCGCGGCTGATCGTCGCTTTCGAGGGCGATCGCGACAAACTGCCGCTGCATGAGCGGCTGTTCGCGCAGCAGTTCAAGCTCTTCACCAACACCGAGTTGCCCTACGCGACGCTCATGTACATCTGGGCGGCGCGCACACCCAGGGACACGATCATTCCCAGCAGCTACACCGGGCGCATCAAGATGATCGTGGCCGAGAGCGGCCCCTCCAAGCTGGGCGAATGGCAGGAGGAAAGGCGTAACGTCTATGAGGACTACAAGCGCGCCTTCGGCGAGGAACCGCCGCCGGTCAAATCCATCGCCATCATGACCGATACCGACAACACCGGCGCGCGGGTGGACGCCTATTACGGCGACATCTCCTTCATGGCGCCGGCCGGGACGTATCCCGACTAGCCGCGTTCAGCACGCCAGGGCGCGCGCCACGATGGCGCCGCAGTCGAAGCGCTCGGGAAGCGTGCCGAAAGCACGGCCGCCTTCGCCGTCCAGGCGCGTGGCGATGAAGGCCTCGGCCGTCTCCGGCGGCGCGTGCCGCGCGAGCAACGCGGCCTGCAGGGCGAGCGCGAGCCCTTCGGTGATCCGGCGTGCCTCGCGCAGGGCGACCGGCTGATTGCGCAATGTGCCCCATAACAGTGCCAGATGCCTGGCAAGCGGCGCGTGCGCGACGGACAGCGGCGCCAGTTCCTCGTACACGGCTTCGAGGGCTCGCGGCGTTTTGGCGATCGCCCTCAGTACATCGAGGCAAATCACGTTGCCGCTGCCTTCCCAAAGGCCGTTGAGAGGCGCTTCGCGGTACAGGCGCGCCATCGGCCAGTCTTCCACATAGCCGTTGCCGCCGAAACACTCCAGGGCTTCGACGATGTAGACCGGCAGCCGTTTGCACAGCCAGTACTTGGCGATCGGGGTGACGAGCCGCGCATAGTGCTGCTCGCGTTCATCCGTCTGCGTGCGGTCGAAGGCGCCTGCGAGGCGGAAGGCGAGCAGCGTCGCCGCCTCGCATTCGAGCGCGAGATCCGCGAGCACGTTGCGCATCAGCGGCTGGTCGATGAGCGCCTCCCCGAAGGCGCGGCGATGGCGTGTGTGGTGCAGCGCCTGCACCAGTGCCGCGCGCATCATGCCGGCGACGGCGACGACGATGTCGAAGCGCGTGAGATGCGCCATCTCGATCAGCGTCGCGATGCCCCGGCCCGGCTCGCCGACGCGCCACGCGCGCGTGCCGCGGTATTCGATTTCGCCCGAGGCGTTGGAGCGGTTGCCGAGCTTGTCCTTCAGGCGCACGAGGGCGAAGTTGCGCCTGCCGTCGGGCAGGACGCGCGGCACGAAGAAGCAGGTCGGCCCCTCGGCGCGCTGCGCGAGCGTGAGAAAGCCGTCGCTCATCGGCGCCGAGCAGAACCACTTGTGGCCGACCAGCGCGTACTCGGCCCCGTCCAGGGGCGGGGGGACCGCCGGGTTGGCGCGCAGATCGGAGCCGCCCTGCTTCTCGGTCATCGCCATGCCGACGGTCAGAGCGCGTTTCTCCTGCATGGGCAGCGGCCGTGGATCGTAATCGTCGGTCAGCAGCTTCGGCTCCCAGTGCGCCGCGATCGCCGGCGCGCCGCGCAGCACGTGCACCGCGGCGAAGCTCATGGTCACCGGGCAGGCGGTGCCCTGTTCGCCCTGGTTCCACAGGTAGTTGAGCGCCGCGCGCGCAACGAAACGGCCCGTGCGCGTTTCCTTCCACGCGAGCGAATGCAGGCCGGCACCGAAGGCCGCCTGCATGAGCCGGTGATAGGCCGCGTGGTAATGCACCAGATCGATGCGTTCGCCGTTGCGGTCGTAGTTCTGCAAGACGGGCGCGTGTTCGTTCGCCTCCCTGGCGAGCGTCTGCATTTCGACGCTGCCGACGAAACGGCCGGGGGCTTCGGCACGAGCTTCGATCCAGCCGCCCCCTTCCCGCGCGACGCGGCGCCGCAGAGCCGGGTGGGCCGCCCACCAGTCCAATTCAACGCGGGGGGCGGCCG
>QGUL01000375.1 GCA_003242425.1 Pseudomonadota bacterium
CCCCCCCCACTGCGCAGAAACCTGCCCGCGGAGTGGCCATCCGCGACAAGGGGGGTCCGAAACCCCAACCCGCCACAACGTCTGCCGTCACCGATGTTTCCACTTCAGTCTGAGGCGCCCGGCACGGTGTGGGCACGTTTCATCGCGTAGCGTAAACGGGCGGCATGGAATTCGATCTCTGGTGGCTCATCGTCTGCCCGCTGTTCTTCGGCCTGGGCTGGCTGGCGGCGCGCATCGACATCAAGCATCTGCTGCTGGAATCGCGCGCCCTGCCGCGCTCCTACTTCAAGGGCCTCAACTTCCTGCTCAACGAACAGCCGGACAAGGCCATCGAGGCCTTCATCGAAGTGGTCAAGGTCGATCCCGAGACCGTCGAACTGCATTTCGCGCTCGGCAGCCTGTTCCGCCGCCGCGGCGAAACCGAGCGCGCCATCCGCATGCACCGCAGTCTGCTGGAGCGTCCCGATCTGGGCGAGGAGCAGCGCGTGCAGGCGCTCTACGAACTGGGACAGGACTATCTCAAGGCCGGGCTGCTGGACCGTGCCGAGGAGGTGTTCCTCAAGCTGAGCGAAGGGCCGCACCGCATGGAGGCCCTGCGCCACCTGCTCGACATCTACCAGCAGGAGAAGGAGTGGCGGAAGGCGATCGACGTCGCCCAGCGCCTGGAGAAGGAGTCCGGCCAGTCGTGGCAGAAGGAGATCGCCAATTTCCACTGCGAGATCGCGGCGGCGGCCTCCACCGGCGGCCGCACCGAGGAAGCGCGCGCCGAACTGCAGCGGGCCCTGGACGCCAACCGGCGCTGTGTGCGGGCGAGTATCATGCTCGGCGACCTGGCCGCGGCCGCCGGCAATCATGCCGAGGCCATCGAGCACTGGACGCGCGTGGAGCGTCAGAACCCGACTTATCTCTCGCTGGTGGCGCAGCGTCTGCTGAAGAGCTTCCAGGCTCAGGGGCGGGGCCGCGAAGGCATCGAGCGGCTGCGCAACTATCTCGCCAACTATCCCTCGCTGGATCTGCTCGACGTGGTGTTCCAGGTGACGCTGGACGAGGAGGGGCCGGAAGAGGCCTACCGCCTGGTGCGCGACGAGCTGCGGCGCAACCCGACCCTGATCGGGCTGGACAAGCTGTTCGAGGCCGAGATCCTCGCCGCGCCGGTCGAACGGCGCAACGACCTGGAACTGGTGAAGAACCTGGTGCACCAGCACACGCGCCGCCTGGCGCGCTACCGCTGCAAGGACTGCGGCTTCAAGGCGCGCCAGTTCTACTGGCAGTGCCCGGCCTGCATGGGCTGGGAGACCTATCCGCCCAAGCGGGCGGAAGAGTACGACCTCGCTCCCTGATGGCGACACGAATCTTGCATCCAGGCGCCCAGTGCCATTGACGAAGGAGTAAGTCCTTGAAGATCACCATGATCGGCACCGGATACGTGGGTCTGGTCTCCGGTGCGTGCCTGGCCGAGGTCGGCAACGACGTGCTGTGTTTCGACGTCGACCGGCAAAAGATCGAGATCCTGGAAGCCGGCGGCATCCCCATCTACGAACCGGGCCTGCTGGAGATGGTGCAGCGCAACCGGGCCGCGGGGCGGCTGCGCTTCACCACCGACGTGGAGGAAAGCGTTGCCTGGGGCGACGTGCAGTTCATCGCCGTCGGCACGCCGCCCGACGAGGACGGTTCGGCCGACGTGAAACACGTGGTCTCGGCCGCGCGCGCGATCGGCCGGCACATGAACTGGTACAAGGTCATCGTCGACAAGTCCACGGTGCCGGTGGGCACGGCCGACGCCGTCAGGGCAGCCATCGCCGAGGAGCTGAAGGCGCGCAACCTCGACATCCCGTTCTCGGTCGTCTCCAACCCCGAGTTCCTCAAGGAAGGGGCTGCGGTCGAGGATTTCATGCGGCCCGACCGCATCATCATCGGCAGCGACGACGAGCATGCCACCCGCGTCATGCGCAGCATCTATGCGCCCTTCCAGCGCAACCATGAACGGTTGATCGTGATGGATGTGCGCTCGGCGGAGCTCACCAAGTACGCCGCCAACGCCATGCTGGCCACGCGCATCTCGTTCATGAACGAGATGGCCAACCTGGCCGAGAAACTCGGCGCCGACATCGAGCAGGTGCGCCGCGGCATCGGCTCCGATCCGCGCATCGGCTGGCACTTCCTCTATCCAGGCGTGGGCTACGGCGGCTCCTGCTTCCCCAAGGACGTGAAAGCGGTGCTGCGTACGGCCGCCGCGCACGGGATGCAGATGCATCTGCTGGAAGCCGTGGAGCGCGTCAACGAGGCGCAGAAGCACGTGCTCGTGAAGAAGATCGTGCAGCGCATGGGCGAGGACCTGCGGGGCAAATGCTTCGCGCTCTGGGGGCTCGCCTTCAAGCCGAATACAGACGACATGCGCGAGGCCCCCAGCCGCGTACTGGTTGCGGAGCTGCTCAAGCGCGGCGCCACGATCCACGCCTACGACCCGGCGGCGATGGACGAGGCGCGGCGCGTGTTCGGCGCCAACCCCGCACTCGCTAACGCCCCATCCCCCTGGGGGGCCCGGGAGGGTGGGAAGCCCCGGGCCATCTA
>QGUL01000376.1 GCA_003242425.1 Pseudomonadota bacterium
GTACCGCACCGGATCGGTGTCCTGGAACTCGTCGATCAGCGCGGCGGCATAGCGCTGCCGCAGACGCGCCGCGAGCGCCTCGCCCTGCGGGCCGTGCAGCGCCGCGTGCAGCTCGCGCAGCAGATCGTCGTAGGCACGCACGCGTCGCTTGCGTTTGTGCGCACCCACCGCCCGCATGACTTCATGGTAGGTCTGGACGCACCAGTGCGCGTAGCGGGCTGCGAACGCCCCCTCCAGCGCCCGGGCGTCGTGCCACAGCGCATCGAGCGCTTCAAACAGCGGATGCGGCACACCCGTCTTGCAATGTTGCGCGAGCGCTTCGGCCGTGAAGCGCTCCATGCACTCGTCCAGCGCCAAATGCGGCGCGGCCGGTGCCAGACAGGCATCGATGCTCTCCCGCCAGCGCGCGGTGTTGCTGCGCGTGAAGGATTTGCGATTCACCAGCGAGCGCTCCAGGGCCTCGAAGGCCTCGTCTGCCGCTTCGCGCCACAAGGCGCGGGCGCGCGCATAGCAGGCCGCGTAGCGTGCTTCGGCGTCGCGCGGCGGTGCCTGGGGCAGCAGATGCTCGGCGCCGGGCTTGTTGCGCAGTTCCTGCACGACCGCAAGCAGGGTTGCCGGTTCGACCTTGTGCGCCTGCAGCCACAGCGCCCACAAGGGTTCGGCCTCCGCCATGGCGCGCCGCCAGCAATCGTTCACCGCAAGCTCCAGCAGCGCGGTGTCGTCGGCCAGCAGTTCGCTGTCGAACGGCAGGCCGCAATGGAAGGCTTCCTCGCCGAGCGCACGATGGCAGAAGGCATGAATGGTGTGAATGGGCGCCAGATCGAGGCTTTCGATCGCCGCGGTGAGCCATTGCGCATCGCTGGCCGGATCGCGGCTCGAATGCGCGACGTGGCGCAAAAGCGGATCGTCGCTCGTGCGCATGGCCTCGATATCGCCCGCGAGCGCGTCGCGCAAAGCCGTCAGCCGCTCCAGCACGCGGCTCTTCAATTCGCCGGTGGCGGCCTTGGTGAAAGTGACGACGAGGATGCGCTCGGCCGGGATGCGCCGCTCCAGCAACAGGCGCACGTAGAGCGCGACGATCGTCCAGGTCTTGCCGGTGCCGGCGCTCGCCTCGATGAGATTGATGCCTTCGAGCGGGACGCGCTCGAGCGCCAGGGGTTGCAGGGGCGTCTTGCTCATGACTCCGCCTCCAGCAACGGGAAGTAGATGTCGATTGCGAGCTGCTCGAAAGCAGCCTCGTTCAGCGGATCGCGGCCGCGGAAGGCAAGCGCGAACCACGCGTCCTGCGACTCGCCGAAGCCGTACTCGTTCGCCTCCCACTGACGGCGCGCCGCATAGCGGGGATCGCCTTCGCCCGTGTACGCCTTCTCGGCGTAGGCACCGCTGGTCCGCGGAAAGAAGGGCAGCGGTTCCATTTCGCCTGCGCGCAGCAGCCCGACCAGGGCGCGCAGTTGTTCGACGGCATCCTCCACCGGCGCGTACAGGCGTTTCCCGTCGAGCGCATAAAGGCGCGTCGGCCGCGGGCCCAGCGCGGCGTTGCAGGCCAGATGCCGCACCCAGGTTTCCAGCCGGTGCACCGCGCGCAGCGGACCGGTGCGCCATTCCACGCGCAGCTCACCGTCCAGGCCGCTCACCGTGCCCACCAGTTTGCAATCGCCCAGATCGACGACCACGGCTTCGCTGCGCAGGCTGCCGTGCGCGCGCACCGCTTCGACCAGCGGCTCCAGCTTTTCGCTGAGCGCCGCGTACTCCACTTCGCCCATCGCGCCGTGCGGCAGCAGACCTTCGGCGCGCGCGAGCCGCAGGGCTTCGGTCGCGTCGATGCCAGCGAGTCTGCGCGCGAAGGTGGTGTGCGCGAGACGCCAGCTCGCAAGACCGTCGAGCACGAAAGGCTCGGTATCGGGCACCGCTTCCTCCTGGTAGGCCAGGTTGATGCCCAGACGTTCGCGCAGGAAATGACGCGCCGGATTGCCGAGAAAGCGCTGCAGGCGCTCGAGACTGATTTCGGCGGCCTGCGGATCGGCGGCGACGGTCAGCGGTGCGGATACGAAAGGCCGCGGCGGCGTTTCACGTCCCAGCGCGCGGCTCGCCGAAGCGTAGGCCTCCTGATAGCTGTAGAGCCGCGCATCGCTGCCGTCGAAATAGCGTGGACTGAAAGCCTGCAGCGGATGCTCGATCACGAGACGCGCGAGCGGATCGCCGCCCTGCCCGTCCTCGAAGCCGCGCCGCACCGCTTCCATGAGTTCGCTCACCAGCGGCGAAGGCGGCAGCGGACTGTTGTCGCGCACGCTGCGACCGGTGTAGCTGATGTAGAGCTTTTCGCGCGCGGCGAGCAGCGCTTCGAGGAAGGCATAGCGTTCCTCGTCGCGCCGCACGCGGTCGCCGCGGCGCGGATGCTCGGCCGTGAGATCGAAACCCGCCGCGCGCGGGGCGGAAGGATAGTCGCCGTCGTTCATGCCCAGCAGCACGACGATGCGCGCCGGCACGGGGCGCATGGGTTGCAGCGCGGCGTTAAAAAAATTGGAGGCTGCGGACAAAGAACAAAGGGAAGAATTCGAGGGTGGG
>QGUL01000034.1 GCA_003242425.1 Pseudomonadota bacterium
GCACCGGATCGCCCGCCACCACTTTGTTCTGCTGGGCGAGGAATTCCATCGCGAAATGGATGCCATCCAGCTCGCGGCCGGGCACCGGCAGGTCGCGCGGCTGTTCGGCGCCGCCGGCGAGCACGACGGCGTCGTACTCGTCGAGCAGACGCGCGAACGGCAGGTCGCGGCCCACGTTCACGCCAGTACGGAACTGCACACCCTCTTCCTGCATCTGCGCCACGCGGCGGTCGATGTGGTGCTTTTCGAGTTTGAAGTCGGGAATGCCGTAACGCAGCAGCCCGCCCACGCGGTCGGCTTTCTCGTACACCACCACGTCATGGCCGGCGCGCGCGAGCTGTTGCGCGGCGGCGAGGCCCGCGGGACCCGAACCGACGACGGCGACGCGCTTGCCGGTCTTGTGCTTGGGCGGCTGC
Organism: Pseudomonadota bacterium; assembly: GCA_003242425.1. Lineage (GTDB taxonomy): Bacteria > Pseudomonadota > Gammaproteobacteria > Burkholderiales > SG8-39 > ZC4RG42. The sequence goes on from QGUL01000034.1 coordinate 417, forward strand.
GGCCGCACCCAGCCCATCTCCCAGGCCTTGTCGATGATGGCGTGCTCGATGGACTTGATCCCGACCGGATCGTCGTTGATGTTCAGCGTACAGGCCGCCTCGCAGGGCGCCGGGCACACACGGCCGGTGAACTCGGGGAAGTTGTTGGTGGAATGGAGGACCTCGATCGCCTCCTGCCACTTGCCGTTGTAAACGAGGTCGTTCCAGTCCGGGATGATGTTGTGGACCGGGCAGCCGTTGGTGCAGAACGGGATGCCGCAATCCATGCAGCGCGCCCCCTGCACCTTGGCTTCCTCGTCGCTCAGGCGCAGCACGAACTCGCGGTAATGCTTGACCCGTTCGCTCGGCGGTTCGGTCGCTTCCTGCAACCGCTGGAATTCCATGAACCCGGTGATCTTGCCCATCGCTGTTTACGTCCTGTTGTCCGGCACCGGGCGCAGCATCCGTCGAGCGTACGGATACGCGCCCGATCCCATCGAAATACTCTCGGTGATCAAGCCGCCAGCGCGCTGCGCTTGGCCGCGAGTTCGCCCAGCGCACGCCGGTATTCGTGCGGGAAGACCTTCACGAACTTGGCGCGGTAGTCGGCCCAGTCGGCGAGGATCTTCTTCGCCTGCGCGCTGCCGGTGTAGCGTGCGTGGTTCTCGATCAGGCCCTTCAGCACCGCCTCGTCGCTGCGGCCGAGATGCCAGATCTCGCGCGGCACTTTCGCTTCCTGCTCGGTCTCGGACAGCACCGGTTCGAGCTGCACCATGGCGAGGTTGCAACGCTGGTGGAACGAGCCGTCCTCGTCGAGCACGTAGGCGATGCCGCCCGACATACCTGCGGCGAAGTTGCGACCGGTCGCACCCAGCACCACCACCGTGCCGCCGGTCATGTATTCGCAGCCGTGGTCGCCCACACCTTCGACCACCGCCTGGCCGCCGGAGTTGCGCACGCAGAAGCGTTCGCCCGCCACGCCGCGGAAATAGGCTTCGCCGCAGATGGCACCGTACATCACCGTGTTGCCGACGATGATGTTCTCGCGCGGATCGCCGCGGAACTTGGGCGAGGGCATCACCACGATGCGGCCGCCGGACAGCCCCTTGCCGACGTAGTCGTTGCCTTCGCCGATCAGCTCCAGCGTGATGCCGCGCGCCAGGAAGGCGCCGAAACTCTGGCCCGCGGAGCCGGCGAACCGCACGTGGATGGTGTCGTCCGGCAGGCCGGCGAGGCCGTAGCGCTTCGCCACTTCGGCCGAGAGCATGGTGCCCACGGTGCGGTTGACGTTGCGGATCGGCATTTCGATCGACACCTTCTCGCCGCACTCCAGCGCCGGCTGGGCCAGCTCGATGAGGCGATGGTCGAGCGCCTTGTCCAGGCCGTGGTCCTGTTCTTCCTTGTGATAGCGCGCGACCTCGGCCGGCACCTGCGGGCTGTAGAAGATCTTGCTGAAGTCCAGGCCCTTGGCCTTCCAGTGCTCGATGCCCTTGCGCATGTCGAGCAGGTCGGTGCGGCCGATGAGGTCGTCGAACTTGCGGATGCCGAGCTGCGCCATGTATTCGCGCACTTCCTCGGCGACGAAGAAGAAGTAATTGACGACGTGCTCGGGCTGGCCCTTGAACTTCTTGCGCAGCACGGGGTCCTGCGTCGCCACGCCTACCGGACAGGTGTTGAGGTGGCACTTGCGCATCATGATGCAGCCTTCCACCACCAGCGGGGCGGTGGAGAAGCCGAACTCGTCCGCGCCGAGCAGCGCGCCGATCAGCACGTCGCGGCCGGTCTTCATCTGGCCGTCCACCTGCACCGCGACGCGGCCGCGCAGGCGGTTGAGCACCAGGGTCTGCTGCGTCTCCGCGAGCCCCAGCTCCCAGGGCGTGCCGGCGTGCTTGATGGAGGACAGCGGCGAGGCGCCGGTGCCGCCGTCATGGCCGGAAATGGTGACGTGGTCGGCCTTGGCCTTCGCCACGCCGGCCGCGACCGTGCCCACGCCCACCTCCGACACCAGCTTCACGCTGATGGAGGCATTGGGGTTGGCGTTCTTGAGGTCGTGGATGAGCTGCGCCAGATCCTCGATGGAATAGATGTCGTGATGCGGGGGCGGCGAAATGAGGCCCACGCCCGGCACGGAGAAGCGCAGCTCGGCGATGTACTCCGAGACCTTGTGGCCGGGAAGCTGGCCGCCTTCGCCGGGCTTCGCGCCCTGCGCCATCTTGATCTGGATCTGGTCGGCGTTGACGAGATACTCGGTGGTCACGCCGAAGCGGCCGGAGGCGACCTGCTTGATCTTCGAGCGCAGCGAATCGCCCTCTTTGAGCGGAATGTCCACTTCGACGCGATGGCGGCCGAGCTTGGACATCAGCGTCTCGCCCGCCTTCACCGGCTGGTAGCGCACCGGATCCTCGCCGCCTTCGCCGGTGTTCGACTTGCCGCCGATGCGGTTCATGGCGATGGCGAGCGTGGCATGCGCCTCGGTGGAAATGGAGCCGAGCGACATGGCGCCGGTGGCGAAACGCTTGACGATTTCCTTGGCCGGCTCGACTTCCTCGATCGGAATGGGCGTGCACTTGTCGGTGCGCAGCTCGAACAGGCCGCGCAGCGTCATGTGGCGCTTCGACTGGTCGTTGATGATCCGCGCGTATTCCTTGTAGGTCGCGTAGCTCCCCGCGCGCGTCGAATGCTGCAGCTTGGCGATCGCGTCCGGCGTCCACATGTGCTCTTCGCCGCGGATGCGGAAGGCGTATTCGCCGCCGGCGTCGAGCGCGTTGGCGAGCAGCGGATCGTCGCTGAAGGCTTCTCGGTGCAGCCGGATCGCTTCCTCGGCCACCTCGAAGATGCCGATGCCTTCGACGTTCGAAGGCGTGCCGGTGAAATACTTGTCCACCAGCGCCTTCGACAGGCCGACCGCCTCGAAGATCTGCGCGCCGGTGTAGGACATGTAGGTGGAGATGCCCATCTTGGACATCACCTTCATCAGGCCCTTGCCGATCGCCTTGATGAAGTTCTGGATCGCCTTCTTGCCCTCGGCGTCGGCCGGCAGCACGTTCTTCATGTGCAGCAGCGTCTCGAGCGCCAGATAGGGATGCACGGCCTCGGCGCCGTAGCCGCCCAGCAGGGCGAAGTGGTGCACTTCACGCGCGGAGCCCGTCTCCACCACCAGGCCGGCGCTGGTGCGCAGACCCTTGTTCACCAGATGCAGATGGATGGCAGAGAGCGCGAGCAGCGCGGGAATGGCGACATGGTCGCGGTCCAGCTTGCGGTCGGAGATGATGAGGATGGAGTAACCGTTGCGCACCGCGTCTTCGGCCTGCGCGCACAGGCTCGCGAGGCGCGCCTCGATCGCTTCCTTGCCCCAGGCGACCGGGTAGCAGATGTCGATCTCGTACGAGCGGAATTTGCCGCCGGTGTGCCGGTCGATGTGACGGATGATCTCCATCTGATCGAAGTCGAGCACCGGCTGGCTCACTTCCAGACGGATGGGCGGGTTGGTCTCGTCGATGCCGAGCAGATTCGGCTTCGGCCCGATGAAGGACACCAGCGACATCACCAGCTCTTCGCGGATCGGGTCGATCGGCGGGTTGGTGACCTGCGCGAAGAGCTGCTTGAAGTAGTTGTAGAGCGGCTTGTTCTTGTTCGACAGCACCGCAAGCGGCGCGTCGTTGCCCATCGAGCCCACCGCCTCTTCGCCCGTGGCGGCCATCGGCCCGAGGATGAACTTGATGTCTTCCTGGGTGTAGCCGAAGGCCTGCTGACGGTCGAGCAGCGAGGCGCGCGGCGGTTCGCGGTCCACCTGACCGGCGGGCAGATCGTCGAGCTTGATGCGGATGCGCTCGATCCACTCGCGATACGGCTTGGCGTTGGCGAGCGTGTCCTTGAGTTCCTTGTCGTCGATGATGCGGCCCGCTTCGAGGTCGATGAGGAACATCTTGCCGGGCTGCAGCCGCCACTTCTTGACAATCTTCTCTTCCGGCACGGGCAGCACGCCGGTCTCGGAAGCCATGATGACGTAATCGTCCTCGGTCACCAGATAGCGCGCCGGACGCAGGCCGTTGCGGTCGAGCGTGGCGCCGATCTGGCGGCCGTCGGTGAAGGCCACTGCGGCGGGCCCGTCCCAGGGCTCCATCATCGGCGCGTGGTATTCGTAGAACGCGCGGCGCGCCGGATCCATGAGCGTGTGCTTCTCCCACGCCTCCGGAATCATCATCATCATGGCGTGCGCGAGCGAATAGCCGCTCATCACCAGCAGCTCGAGCGCGTTGTCGAAGGAAGCCGAGTCGGACTGGCCGTCGTAGATGAGCGGCCACAGCTTGTTGAGATCCTTGCCGAGCACCGGGCTCGAGATCGCCTGCTGGCGCGCGCGGATCCAGTTGACGTTGCCGCGCAGGGTGTTGATCTCGCCGTTGTGGGCGATCATGCGGAAGGGATGCGCCAGCTCCCAGGTCGGGAAGGTGTTGGTCGAGAAACGCTGGTGCACCAGCGCCAGCGCCGAGACCACGCGCTCGTCCTGCAGATCCTTGTAGTACTTGCCGACCTGGTCGGCGAGCAGCATGCCTTTGTAGACGATGGTGCGCGCCGACATCGACGGCACGTAGAACTCCTTGCCGTGCGCGAGCTTGAGCGCCTGGATCGCGTGGCCGGCCACTTTGCGGATGACGTAGAGCTTGCGCTCCAGCGCATCGGTGACCGTGACGCCCGCGCCGCGACCGATGAAGACCTGGCGGATGACGGGTTCGATCTTGCGCACCGACTCGCCGAGGATTTCGCTCGCCACCGGCACGTCGCGCCAGCCGAGCAGCACCTGGCCTTCGTCCTTGATCGCACGCTCGATTTCGTATTCGCACGCCAGGCGCGAGGCCGGTTCGCGCGGCAGGAACACCATGCCGACGCCGTATTCGCCCGGCGGCGGCAGCGTGACGCCCTGCTTGGCCATTTCCTCGCGGAAGAACCGGTCGGGGATCTGCAGCAGAATGCCGGCACCGTCACCGGCCAGCGGATCGGCGCCTACGGCGCCGCGGTGCGTCAGATTCTTGAGGATTTGCAGGCCTTGCTCGATGACCTGGTGGGATTTGCGGCCCTTGATGTGGGCGATGAAGCCGACGCCGCAAGCGTCGTGTTCGTTGGCGGGGTGATAAAGACCTTGCGCGTGAGGTGCAGACCCAGACTCCACAATCACTTCCTCGTTCCAGGGGCCCCGCCGGGGACCCGTCAGTGCAAGCGCGCACCAGGACGAACGGCGCTCGCCCTTCGGCGCGGGGGGAACGACTATACGCTTCGCATCCCCCGCACTCAAGAACGAATTCACTCGAAGTTGTCAATGCCCAGAAATGGTGCGGGTCTGAGGCCGATTTCACCGAAATGGTGCAGCTCAATTCACCGAGTTGGTGCATGCGTCCACGATCGCGCGCAGCGCATCGCGGTCGACGCTGTCGTGGACGAAGGCATCGCCGATGGCGCGCAACAGCACGAAGCGCAGCCGCCCGCTCTCGTTCTTCTTGTCCACGCTCATGAGCTCCAGATAGCGCTCGAAGCCCAGCGCCGGTCCCGCCGCCGGCAGGCCGGCGCGCGCGATCAGCTCGCGCACCCGCTCGCGCGCCGCGGCATCGATCAGGCCCAGCCGGCGCGAGAGGTCCGCGGCCATGACCATCCCCGCCCCGACGGCTTCGCCGTGCAGCCAGGTGCCGAAACCCAGACCGGCCTCGATGGCATGGCCGAAGGTATGACCGAAATTGAGCACCGCGCGCAGTCCGGACTCGCGTTCGTCCAGCGCAACGACCTCGGCCTTGATTTCCACCGAACGCTTGATGGCATGGATCAGCGCTTCGGCATCGCGCGCGAGCAGACGCTCGATGTTCGCTTCCAGCCATTGGAAATAGTCCGCGTCGCGAATGGCGCCGTGCTTGATGATCTCCGCGATGCCGGCCTTGAGTTCGCGATCCGGCAGCGTCGAAAACGTGTCGATGTCGGCCAGCACCGCGATCGGCTGATGGAAAGCGCCGATCATGTTCTTGCCGAGCGGATGGTTGATGCCCGTCTTGCCGCCCACCGAGGAATCCACCTGCGCGAGCAGCGTGGTCGGCATCTGCACGAAAGGCACGCCGCGCATGAAGGCGGCGGCGGCAAAGCCGGTGATGTCGCCGATGACGCCGCCGCCCAGCGCGATCAGCGTGGTCTTGCGGTCGCAGCGGTGCCGCAGCAGGGCGTCGAAAATGAGATTGAGCGTCGGCCAGTCCTTGTGGTCTTCGCCGTCGGGAAGCACCACCGACAAGGCTTCGATGCCCGCGCGTTCGAAGGCTCGTACGACGCGATCGAGGTAAAGCGGCGCGACGACGGTGTTGCTGACGATCATCACGCGCCGTTGCGGCAGGAGCGGCGCGAGCAGATCGATACGCTCGATCAGACCGGCGCCGATGTGGATGGGATAGCTGCGCTCGTCGAGCGCTACGCGGATCGTTTGCATTCTTCAGGCAGTGACAACAGCAGTTCCTTGGTCAGGCTCGCCACGCTCTGCTGACCGGTTTCCAGCACCAGGTCCGCCGTCTCGCGGTAGAGCGGATCGCGAATCGCGTACAGCTCCTTGAGCTTGGCCAGCGGATCGGCGGTGCGCAACAGCGGCCGGGACTTGTCGTGACGCGTGCGCTGCCACAGATCCTCCGGCTGCGCATGCAGGTAGACGACATAGCCGCGGCTGCGCAGGCGTTCCCGGTTGAGGGCATCGAGGATAGCACCGCCCCCGGTCGCCAGGACGATGCCGTCGAGCTGCGTCAGCCGGTCGATGGCTTCCACCTCCCGCGCACGGAAACCGGCCTCGCCCTCGATTTCGAAAATCACCGGGATGCGCACGCCCGTGCGCGCCTCGATCTCGTGATCCGAGTCGTAAAAGGCCTTGTCCAGGCGCCGGGCAAGCTGTTTCCCGATCGTCGTCTTGCCCGCCCCCATGAGGCCGACCAAAAAGATGTTCCGGCAGCGCATGCCGCATTGTAGCGGGCGGCGGCCCCAAAAAAGAAAGCCGGGGGCGAAACCCCGGCTTTCCGCGCCTCAGGCGTGTTTCAGCGCACGGTGAGCTTGTCCTCCACGATGCGCGGCGTCAGGAAGACCAGCAGCTCGGTCTTGTTGTCCTGCCGCAGGGTGTTGCGGAACAGGTTGCCCAGCCCCGGAATATCGCCCAGCAGCGGGATCTTGTTGACCTGATTGCGCTCTTCCTGCGTGTAGATGCCGCCGATCACCACGGTACCGCCGTTTTCGACCAGCACCGAGGTCTTGACGTGCTTGGTGTCGATCGCGGGCGCACCGGCCGCGCCGGTGAATTGCGAGACGGCGTCCTTGTTGACGCTGACCTCCATCATCACGTTGCCGTCGGGCGTGATGTGGGGCGTGACGCGCAGGGCCAGGACCGCCTTCTTGAACTGCACGGAGGTGGCGCCGCTGGAACTCGCCTCCTGGTAGGGGATCTCCGTACCCTGCTCGATCACCGCTTCCACCTGGTTGGCCGTGACGACCCGCGGGCTGGAGATGATTTTGCCCTTGCCGTCCGACTCCAGCGCGCTGAGCTCAAGGTTCAGGAAGCGCGACAGCGAACTGCTGAACAGCACCATCGAGAATCTGCCGGGCGCGGGGCCGCCGGGGATATTGGCGGGCAGATTGACGCCCAGCACGTTCTCGAACGCGGGCTGATCTTCCAGCTGACCGGTCAGGTAGGCCGGCCCTTCCAACGCCCCGCCGAAGGTGACGCGCGTGCTCTCGTTGCCGAGCAGGGCGGACGATCCGTTGATCGTACTGTTGTAGCCCAGGCGGGCGCCCAGCGTACGGGCGAACCTGTCATCCGCTTCGACGATGCGCGCCTCGATCATGACCTGTTTCACCGGTACATCGGTCACAGCGATGATCTTGCGCACCTCCTCCAGCCGCGAGGGGATGTCCTGAATGAAGGCGACGTTGGTGCGCTGATCCCACACCGCGCTGCCGCGCTTGGACAGGATGCGCTGTTTCTCGTCGGTCAGGATCTTCGCCAGATCCGCCGCCTTGATGTAATTAAGATGGAAGGTCTCGGTGCGCAGCGGTTCCAGCTCCTCGATCTGCTGACGCGCCTCGTGCTCGAGTTTCTCCTTGGTCGCCAGTTCGTCGGCCGGCGCGATCCAGACCACGTTGCCGTTCTTGCGCATCGCCAGCCCGCGCGTCTGCAGGATGATGTCGAGCGCCTGATCCCACGGCACGTCCTTCAGGCGCAGGGTCAGGTTGCCCTGCACCGAATCGCTGGTGATGATGTTGAGATCGGTGAAGTCGGCGATGACGTTGAGCACGCTGCGCACTTCCACGTTCTGGAAGTTGAGCGACAGCTTTTCGCCCTTATAGCCGCCGCGCGTACCCTGCACCAGCTTGTTCGGGTCGTATTGGACGGGCTTCACCTCGACCACGAACTGGTTGTCGGTCTGATAGGCGTTGTGCTCCCAAAGACCGGTCGGCTCGATCACGACGCGCGCGTTCTCGCCTTGCGCGAAGGCCTTGATGTTCGTGACCGGCGTGCCGAAGTCGGCGACGTCCAGACGTTTGCGCAAGTGCTCGGGCAGGCTCGTGCGGATGAAATCCACCACAAGGGTATTGCCCTGCGTGCGGATGTCGATGCCGGTATCAGGATCGGAAAGATCGACCACGATGCGGCCTTCGCCGCCGGGCCCGCGCCGGAAGTCGATGGCCCGCACCGCGTGCCTGGCGCCGACGTTGCTGCTTTCCGCGAAACGTGCGGCCTTCGGCGCGGCGGCCGGCTGCCCGCTGCGCGTCAGGTTGATGATGAGCGCGTTGCCGTCCACCTCCGCCTTGTGGACCATCGGCGCATTGAGGTTGAGCACCACGCGGGTACGGTCGCCCGCCTGCACCACGGTGTAGCTGCGCAGATCGCCCTGGTTGACCTCGTCGCTGTTCTTCGGCAGCGCACTGGCCGTGTTGGGGAAGTCGAACGCGACGCGCGGCGGCGAAACGACGCTGAAGCTGGCGGGCGCGGCCTGCAGAGGCTCTTTCATGGACAGGCGCACGACGACGCTGCCGCCCCGGTCCATGACGTCGATCGCCTGGATGCTGTTCTGCGCGCCCTGCGCTACAGCGGCGAAGGACAGGAACAGCGCCAGCAGGAACGCTTTGGTCAGTGTAAAGGCTTTCATTTTCGTTTTTCCTCCGCTTCCTGCAGATGCAGGCTACTTTCGCGCTCGGTCCAATCACCGGCAGCGTCTTGAATCAGTTCCTTGACGCGGATTTCCGTCTCGTCGATGGCCGTGATGAGGCCGAAGTTCTGGCCGATGTAGTTGCCCACACCGACCCGGTAGAGGCCCGAAGAAGCCTTGATCAGCGCGTAGGTCTTGTTCTTCTGCTGCAGCACGCCGACCATCGCCAGCGACTCCAGCGGATAGGCCTCCAACGGCTCTTTCGGCCGGTTGAAATCGGGCTTGATGCCGCTGCCGCCGCCCTGTGTCTTGGTGGCCAGCGCGATCTTCTCCGGACCGAAGGGATCGGGCAGATCGAAAGCGGCATACGGCACCGGCTCGTACGGCTTGACGACCGGCAGCGGCGGCACGCGCCCGCGCAGATCCTTGGTGAGCGCGTCCAGTTCGGCCTGCAACGCCTTTTGTTCGCCGCCTTCGCATCCGAGCACGAACAGCGTCATCCCCAGAATCAAGAGCTTTCTCA
>QGUL01000377.1 GCA_003242425.1 Pseudomonadota bacterium
CCGCAAACCGCGCGGTCCCGTCCCCTGGGTCTCGGCCTGCCCCGGGGCGGCGCCTATCCCACCTGGCCCGGCGAGGCCCTGCCCTGCTTCATGGTGAGCCCGCCCGAACGCTTCCGGCTCGGCAACATGCTCGAGCGCGGCGTGCACGAGGTCTGGAACGGCGAGCCGTATCGGGCCTTGCGCGAAGCGCTGGCTTCGGGCCGGCCGCCCGAGATCTGCCGTTCCTGTTCGCTCTACCGACGGACCTTCTGATGGCACCCCGCATCGCCGTGTTCCGCGCGCTGCAGATCGGCGACCTGTTGGTTGCCGTGCCCGCATTGCGCGCGCTGCGCCACGCTCGTCCGGATGCGCATATCACGCTGATCGGCCTGCCGTGGGCGCAGGACTTCGTACGGCGCTTCGGCTATTGCGACGAACTGCTGGTCTTTCCCGGCCTGCCGGGCCTGCCCGAACAGCGCGCGAACGAAGACGCGCTGCAAGCCTTCTACGCCGAAGCGCGTGCACGCCGTTTCGATCTCGCCCTGCAGATGCACGGCAGCGGCGAGCTGACCAACGCCGTCGTGCTGCGACTGGGCGCGCGCGAGACGGCCGGTTTCCGTCCGACCGCTCACGACGTGCCGGCGCATTTCCTCGAATGGGATGCGCGCGAACCGGAAACGGACCACTATCTGCGGCTCGTGCGCGCACTCGGCATCGAAACTTGCGGCGCGCATCTGGAATTCCCGATCTCGGTCGCGGAAAGCCGGCAGGCCGCGGCGCTGCTCGCACGCCACCTGCCCTTCGCACAAGAGCCCTATGTCTGCATCCATCCCGGCGCGCGGCTGCCTTCACGCCGCTGGCCGGCGGAACGCTTCGCCGCGGTGGCCGATGCCCTCGCGGCGCTGGGCTACGGCATCGTGCTGACCGGCACGCAGGAAGAAGCGGAAGTCACCGCCGCGGTCCGCGACGCCATGCGACGCCCAGCAATCGACCTCGCGGGCCGGACTTCCCTCGGTGCCTTCGCCGCGCTGTTGCGCGACGCGCGGCTGGTCGTCTGCAACGACACAAGTACTTCTCATATCGCGCGCGCGTTGCGGACGCCGGCGGTGGTGATCTCCTGCGGCGCCGACGTGCGGCGCTGGCAGCCGCTCGACCATCCCCCGCATCGCGTGCTGTGGCAGAACACGCCCTGCCGGCCTTGCATGCATGCCGTCTGCCCCACGCTGCACGAATGCGCGCAAGGCGTGCGTGCGGAGGCGGTCCTGGACACGGCCCGCCGTTTGCTCGACCTCCGTCAACGCGACGCGGCCTGAACCCAGGTGGACGAAGGGCCAATGGCCCGGGCGGCATCGAAAGGAAAAACGCATGAGCAGGCGCCTGCGCATCCTCACCTGGCACGTGCACGGCAACTACCTCTATTACCTGAGCCAGGCGCCGCACGACTTCCTGGTGCTGCGCGACGCCCAGCGTTCGCCCGGCTATGCCGGCCGCGCCGGCACGCTGCCCTGGGGCGACAACGTCATCGAAGTGCCGGTGGAGGAAGTGCGCCGCACGCGCTTCGACTGCGTGCTCTACCAGTCGCGCACCGGCTGGGAACGCGACCGGCTGCTACTGCTGTCGGCGGAACAGCAGCGGCTGCCGCGCATTTACCTCGAACACGATCCACCGCAGGAGCATCCCACCGATACGCGCCACTTCGTGGACGATCCGGAGACAGTGCTCGTCCACTGCACGCCTTTCAACGCCTTGATGTGGGACAGCAGCCGCACGCCCGTGCGCGTCATCGAGCACGGAGTCAAACCGCTGTCCGAAGCCCGTTACGGCGGCGAACTGGAACGCGGCATCGTGGTGGTCAACCACCTGGCCAGGCGCGGCCGGCGGCTCGGCGCGGACGTGTTCGCGACGGTGCGCGAACAGGTGCCGCTCGACCTCGTCGGCATGGACGCCGAACGCGCCGGCGGACTGGGCGAGGTGCCCAACGCGGCGCTCGGCGCCTACATGGCGCCCTACCGTTTCTTCTTCAATCCCATCCGCTGGACCAGCCTGGGGCTCGCCGTCGTCGAGGCGATGACCATCGGTCTGCCGATCGTGGGTCTCGCGACCACCGAGATGAGCACGGTCGTCCGCAACGGCCATTCCGGCTGGGTGGATACGCGCCTGGAGGTGCTGGTCGCGCGCATGCGCGAACTGCTCGCCGACCCGGCCGAAGCGCGCCGCCTGGGCGAGAACGCGCGCCGCGACGCGCTGGAGCGCTTCCACATCGGGCGCTTCGCCGCCGAATGGTCACGCCTCTTGCTTGAGGTGTGCGCATGAGCTCCGGAGCACCATCATGTTGAACGGTTTCTTCATCGCCGGTTTCCCCGGTCGCACCTACATGCCGCGCAAGGGCCGGCGCATCGAACAGGCGGAGCTCTGCGGCCACCACCGCTTCTACGCCGAGGATTACGCGCGCGCCAAGAAGCTCGGCCTGCTGGTGGCCCGGGGGAGGCACCATGGGCCGGGGTTGGAACGGGGGCCGGGCCAAAAGATTTTGGGCTTGTGAGGCCACCCCTTCAACGGCGCGCCACCCAGGGACTTACA
>QGUL01000035.1 GCA_003242425.1 Pseudomonadota bacterium
CAAGGTTTGCGAGACACCCGCACCGACGGGCTTAACCCCCCCATCAAGGACTTGAACCCCCGCCGCGAAGCCCTCATGCAGGGGCTGGAGCTGGTCGAAAAACGCTATCGCGCCCAGTTCACTGCACTGGACGCCATGCTCGCGTCCATGCAGCAGACCGCCAGCTATCTGCAACAGCAACTCGCCAACCTGCCGAAGATCAACAACGACTGAGCCGTAAAGAATTCCTGAATGCTGCCGATACTCAAGGTATCTCCAACTGAAACGGCTCCAGTCATGTTCGGCTCCTTCGGCACCGCCGCCTATACCCAGGTCAATGTCGAAACCGGCGTCGCAGCCGCCGATCCGCACAAGCTCATCGGCATGCTGTACGAGGGCCTGCTGCAGTCGCTGGCGCGGGCGCGCGAAGCGATGCGCGCCGGAGAAATCGCACGCAAGGGCGAATCGATCTCCAGGGCGATCCGCATCCTGGAAGAGGGGCTGCGTGGCAGCCTCGACATCGCCCGCGGCGGCAGCATCGCGCAGCAGCTCGATGCGCTGTACGAATACATGATCAACCGGCTGCTGTTCGCCAATCTGAAAAACGATCCGGCGACGGTGGAGGAAGTGGTCCGGCTTGCGACCGAGCTGCGCGATGCCTGGCAGGCCATGCCGGAAGAAGCGCGCACCTCGATGGCCGCGGCGTAAAAGTCCGGCATGCGAGGCGGAATCAATGGAACGGGGGACGCTGAGATGGGTGCGGAAGTGCTGAACCTCTACGAGTCCATCGCCGATGCGAGCGCCCGTATGCTGGCCGCGGCGCGGCGCGGGGACTGGGACGCGCTCATCGAGGCCGAAAAGGAATGCGCGCGCCGGGTCGAGCGCCTCAAGGCGCAACGCGTGGACGGTCCGCTCGGCGACGAGATCGACCGCCGCCGGCGCGATATCATTCTGACCGTGCTCGAGCATGATGCCGAGATCCGCGAGCTCACCCAGCCGTGGATGGCCCGGCTGGAGTGGCTGCTGAACGCCGCGGCCGCGGGCCGTCGCGTCGAGCAGGCGTATCGTTGAGCCGCGTCGTATGAGGAATCGCAGCGATGTTGGAACGCACGCCCGCGCAGCCCGTCACGCCGGCCGTCCCGGCGGTTCCGGCTGTGCGCCGCGAGTGTGATTCGCGCGAGCAGTCCCGTCCTCATCGCCATTCCCGCCGCGAGTCCGAACGCCGCCCGCCGGCTCCGCCTGCGCATCCCGACGGTCTGCCTCACATCGACGAATACGCCGCGCCGCACGGTTGAGGTGCAGCCATGGCCGACCCGGCGAACGCGCTTTCCGCCCTCGCGTCGCGAATCAAATTCGACAAACTCGAAACGCTGCTCGACCTGAACGCAGCGGCAGCCAAAACCGCACCCACAGCCGGTCCGCAGGAACCCGTCAACCCTTTAAGCGGCACAGAAAGCGTCAAGGCGCATCTCGCCCCGCCCAAGGAAGACGCGGCTGCCGTCACGAAAGCGCCTGCCGGGACGGCGCCGGCGCAACCGCCCGCTTCCGCCACGACGCGCCTGAGCGCTGATGCCGCACTGATCAGCGCCTTGCTCGCCGAGACATCCGGAAAACCGCGCCCGGCAATGGCCGGCATCGACGTCTCCACGGCCCCGCCGGAACTCGCGGCCCGTGCGCTGCTGCGCTCGCTTTCCTCAAGCGGCCTGTTCTACGAAGCGCATCTGGAGGAATGGGTCAACGGCGAGCGCACACTGGACAGCCTGCGCGCCGAACCGCAGAATCGCTTCATTCCCGTCCCAGCACGCACGGGTCCGCTGCCGCAACCACTTCCGCTGCCGGCTCAGGAAGCCGCCGACGCGCCGGACGCCCAATCGGGTACGCAGCCGGGTGCGACGAGTCACGGCGCGGTACCGGAACCGCTTCTTTCCATCGTGCGCGAACAGCTGGATGCGCTCGATCTGCGCCGGGTGCACTGGCAGGGCGAAGTCTGGCCGCGGCAGCAGGCGGAACTGGAAATCGCCGAGGAACGCGCTTCCCCGGAGCGGGCAGCGCAGGAGGCGCGCGCCTGGATCACCACGCTGCGCATCGAGCTGCCGCAGCTCGGCGCGATCGAGGCGCGCATCGCTTTGGACGCAGCGGGTGTGCGTCTCAGTCTGCGCGCCGCGCCGGCGACCATCGAAACCCTGCGCGCCCATCACGACGGTTTCGCCGCCGCCCTCGCGGAAGCGGGCATCGCATTGCGCGCCACGGAGTGGCATAGCGATGAGTGAACAGGATTTCCAACCGCTGCCGAGCGCCGTCGCCCTCGCCTACCGCGAAGGCGACATCGCGCCCCGCGTGGTCGCCAAGGGCCGCGGATGGCTCGCCGAAGAGATCATGCGGCGCGCCGCCGAGGCCGGCGTGTACGTGCACCAGTCGCGCGAGCTGGTGAGTTTGCTGATGCAAGTGGATCTGGATCGACACATTCCGCCGCAGCTCTATCGCGTGGTCGCGGAACTGCTGGCGTGGCTTTATCGCATGGAGCAGGCTGGCAAACTGCCAGCCGCACCCGAAGGGAGATTGAAATGACAGGCATGGTGGAGCTGTTCAAGCAGCGGCTCCAGTCCGAACTGTACGCGCGTTATCGCATCGACTCGCAGGTCGAGATCCTCGCGCTGCTGCGCGCGTTGCGCGACGCGCGCAGCCAGATCGTGCTGCACTTCGGTGCCCAGTCCTACATCGTCAGCCGCCTGCTGGAACTGTGGCCGGACAAGCGCCGCGCCGCGCTCGACTTCGGTCCCGACGAAGCGGCCAACGCCGCGCTGCTCAGGGCCGGGCGGGCGGTGGTCGAAACCCAGCTGCACCAGATCTCCATCCAGTACGAGGTGGACGGCTTTCGCCGCATCGAGCTGCCCGACGGCCCCGCGATCGAAGCTGCGTTCCCCTCGTGCGTGCTGCGCCTGCAACGCCGCGAGGCTTTCCGTGTGCCGACGCGGATCACCCAGCCGCTCCATCTGCACGTACCGGCTCAGGACAACTGTCCCGAGGAGGTGAAACTGCGGCTGGTGGACATCAGCGCAGGCGGTATAGGCGTCCTCGTGGAGGAAGGAAGCAGCTTTGCGCCCCAAACAGGCATGGTGCTGCGCGGCTGCCGGCTCGACTTGCCGCAGGTCGGTCTGGTGGTGGCCGACGTCGAGGTGCGTCACGTGATCCAGCGCGACAGCGAGCCCAAACCGCAACTGCAGTGCGGCATGCGCTTCCTCGCCCTGCCGCCGCAGATGTCGAACTTCGTCCAGCGCTTCGTGATGCAGCTGGAACGCGAGTGGCGCAAGCTGCGGTGAAGCGCCCTCAGCTCAGCGCGCGGCCGAGCTCCTCGCGCAGGTTCTCCACGCCGTTCTCGTCGAGATCGAGCACGCTCAAAGCCGTGCCGCCGCCCAACGGCCATTCCGGGCAGGACACGTCGCGCTCGTGACGCGCGTAAACCTCTTCCGCGACCAGACCCATCGCCGCCGTGCGCACCGCGAGCTCGCGGGCACGGCCCGGCCACTTGTCGTAGTCGTGATGCAGGAGGATGGCTTTCCAGACGCTCTCGTTCAGGTGCCAGCTGGTGCCGAAGTAGGCGCCGACGTGCGCATGGGTCACGCCGTAACGCGCCATTTCGACGGCGGTGATCGGCGCGCTGCCGTCGAAAGCCTCGCCGGTGAGGATGTCCTCGTAGGAGGCATGCTTGTCCCGCATGGCCGCCATGCCGGCGTCGCGGAACAGGCCGAAGGTGTAGGCCTGATTGGGATCGCAGATCTTCAGTTCGCGCGCCACCAGCATGCAGGCCGCCGCCATGCCCGCGGAATGCGCCCAGAAATGGTCCATGGACGGGCTCTTGGCCACGGCGAAGGCCTGGCGCAACAGCAGGCCGGTGATGAGCTGCGCGACATTGTGCAGCCCGAGCAGGATCAAGGCCTGCATGACCGACGTCGCCTTGTAGCGCAGGCCGTAGAGCGGCGAATTGACCGTCTTGAGCATCGCCGCGGCGAGCCCGACGTCGGCCGCCACCCATTGCGACACCTTGTTGAGGTCGGGTTCGGGGGAATGCATCTCGCGCACGATGCGCGTCAGGATGGACGGACAGGGCGGGATCCGGATCTGCCGGACGAGGCGGTCGACCTCGCTGTCGATCCCTTCGACGGCTGGCACGGCGTCGTTCATGTCGCGGTCCTTTACGGGCGGATCGGAGAATTTATCGGCCGTGCGCCGCCGAACTTGAGCGTACGGCGGTGCGCGGCGCTCAGATCTGCATGTTCATGATGTCGTGGTACGCCGAAACCAGCTTGTTGCGCACCTGCACCAGCGCCTGGAAGCTGATGTTCGCCTTCGAGGCCGCGATCATGGTCTCCTCCAGGCTGACGTTGGGATCGTTCATGGCGTAGGCGTTGGCGAGCGCGGTCGCTTCCTGCTGGCTCGCATTGACGCGGTCGAGCGCGGCCTTGAACACCTCGGCGAAATCGGCCCTGGCCGGCCCCGGCGCGGCCCGTCCCGGCTGCTGCAGGTAGGCGCCCGGGTTGATGCTCGAGATCCTGGTTTCCCAATCTGCCATGCCCTGTCTCCTTTTCGATGCCTGCGCAGACTAGCAGCGGCTTCGTCAAAGTCGAGCGGGGAATTGCAGCCGAAAGGGGCGGCTATTCGCGCATTGGCCGCGCCCCGGGGGCGCCCATAATCGGCGCGAGCCCAGGGGCCGCTCGCGCCCCGCCACGCATGCGTCTTTGAATATGGCCGAACCAGGAACTGTCGTCGCCCAACACGCTTCCCAGCCGCCGCAGCTCGGCGGCGCTTTGCAGAGCTTGCGCACCCTGTCGCCGCAACGGCTGTTCGCGCTGCTCGCCGGCGTGGCCGGACTGATCGCCGTCATCGTCGGTCTGCTGTTGTGGAGCCGGACCCCGGACTACCGGGTGCTGTTCTCCAACCTCGCGGACCGCGACGCCGGCGCCGTGGTGCAGGCGCTGCAGCAGATGAACGTGCCCTACAAGTTTTCCGAAGGCGGCGGAATCATCTACGTGCCGAGCGACAAGGTGCACGACGTGCGCCTCAGGCTCGCCTCGCAGGGCCTGCCGCGCGGCGGCGTGGTCGGCTTCGAACTGCTGGAGAACCAGAAGTTCGGCCTCACCCAGTTCCAGGAACAGGTGAATTACCAGCGGGCGCTGGAAGGCGAGCTGTCGCGCTCGGTGCAATCGCTGTCCGCAGTCGAAAGCGCACGCGTGCACCTGGCCATTCCCAAGCCCTCGGTCTTCCTGCGCGAACAGCAGAAACCGAGCGCCTCGGTGCTGCTGACCCTCTACCCGGGGCGCACGCTCAGCCGCGAACAGATCGCCGGCATCACCCATCTGGTGTCGTCCAGCGTGCCGGACCTGCCGGTCACGGCCGTGAGCGTGATCGACCAGCACGGCAACCTGCTGTCGGCCGACCTCAACCGCAAATCCTACGGCGAGCTCGACGAGCAACAGCTCGCCTATCGCCATCAGCTCGAGGCGAGCTACATCAAGCGCATCGTCGACATCCTGGAGCCCGTCGTCGGCCCCGGGAACGTGCGTGCGCAGGTCACGGCCGACATCGACTTCAGCGAATCGGAAGCGACGGACGAAATCTACCGGCCCAACCAGAACCCGGGCGAAGCCGCGATTCGCAGTCAGCAGACGCAGGAGTCCGTCACAGGGCCGCAACAGCAGCCGCAGCAGACGGCGGCCGCGGGCGGCGTGCCGGGCGCGCTGAGCAACCAGCCGGCGCCGGCCGCGACCGCGCCGATCACCAATCCGCCCGAGACGCAGGCCGAAGCGCAGGCCAACGTCAGCACGCACCGCGAGTCGGTCACCAATTACGAGGTCGACCGCACCGTGCGCCATACCCGCACCCCGACCGGCAGCATCAAGCGCCTGTCGGCGGCGGTGGTGGTGAACTACCGGCGCGTGGTCGATCAGGCGGCCGCGGCCAACGCCGATTCTGCCGAAGCGGAGGCCGTGCCGGCGGTGCGCTTCGAGCCGCTCGCCGCCGACGAGCTGGCGAAGATCGAAGCGCTGGTACGCGAAGCGATGGGCTACAACGCCTCGCGGGGCGACTCGCTCAATGTGGCCAACGTGCCCTTCACCGTGCCCGACACGCCCGCGTCCGCACCGGACAAGGAGCCGCCGTACTGGAAACAGCCGCAGTTCATCGAGCTGGCGAAGGACATCGGCAAGAACCTGCTCATCGGCGCCATCGCGCTGATCGTGCTGTTCGGCTTCGTGCGGCCGCTGCTGCGCCGGGCGAGCCGGCCCGAGCCGGTGCATGAAGCGCTGCCCGACGCACGGCCGGCCAAGGCGCCCGCTCTCGCCGTGGCCGACTACGATTACGAGGATCGTCTGGAAGCCACGCGCAACATGGCCCGTAAAGATCCCAAGATGGTGGCCAGCGTGGTCCGCAACTGGGTGACCCAAAATGAATGAGGACGGTGTCAACCGCGCGGCCATCCTGCTGCTCGCGCTCGGCGAACAGGAGGCCGCCGAAGTCTTCAAGTTCCTCGGTCCCAAGGAGGTTCAGAAGCTCACCGCCGCGATGGCGAAGCTGAAGAACGTCAAGCGCGAAATGATCGAGGAAGTGCTCGACGCGTTCCACGCCGACACGGCCGTGCAGACCTCGCTCGGCATGGACTCGAACGAATACATCCGCGCGGTGCTCACCCGCGCCCTCGGCGAGGACCGCGCCAATCACCTGCTCGACCGCATCCTGCAGGGCAGCGACACCAGCGGCATCGAGGGGCTGAAATGGATGGAAGCCGGCACGGTTGCGGAGCTCATCAAGAACGAGCACCCGCAGATCATCGCTTCCATCCTGGTGCACCTGGAACGCGACCAGGCGGCGGAGATTCTCAAGTACTTCAACGAGCGCCTGCGCGCCGACGTGATGCTGCGCGTGGCCACGCTCGACGGCATCCAGCCCGCCGCGCTGAAAGAACTGAACGAAGTGCTGAGCCGGGTGCTCTCGGGCAACGCCAACCTCAAGAAGAGCGCCCTGGGCGGCGCCCGCACCGCGGCCGAGATCCTCAACTATCTGGCCGGCTCGGTCGACACCGCGATCATCGACTCGATCAAGGAGCACGATCCCGAACTCGCCCAGCAGATCGTCGATGAGATGTTCGTGTTCGAAAACATCATCGACATCGACGACCGTGGCATCCAGCTCCTGCTGCGGGAAGTGCAGTCCGACTCGCTCGTCATCGCGCTCAAGGGCACGAGCGCGCAGCTGCGCGAGAAGATCTTCCGCAACATGTCGCAGCGCGCCGCCGAGCTGCTCAAGGAGGACCTGGAAGCCAAGGGGCCGGTGCGCGTGTCGGAAGTGGAAGCCGAGCAGAAGGAAATCCTCAAGATCGTCCGGCGCCTGGTCGAGGAGGGACAGATCGTCCTCAGCGGCAAGGGCGAGGAAAGCTATGTCGTCTGACACGGCGCTTTAGCGGATGTCGAGCATGTTCATTCCCAAGGAAGAATCGTCCGTCTACCGGCGCTGGCAGCCGGATTCGCTCGAGGACGCGCCGAAAAACGACGACCGCGGCGCCCAAGCGCAGCCGAAGAAGGAAGTGCCCTCCTCGATGGAAGCGGAGCTGGAGCGTCTGCGCGCCGAGGCGCGCGAAGCGGGCTATGCCGACGGCTTGCGCGAAGGTCGCGCGCAAGCCGCGCAGGAAGTGGCGCGGCTCGCCCGCGCCGTCGCGCAGGCCGAACACCTGGTCGGCCAGGAAGCGGAGCAATTCGCCGGCGAAGTGCTGGATCTCGCGCTCGAGCTCGCCCGCCAGATGGTGCGCACAGAACTGAAGGTCCGGCGCGAGACGCTGCTTGCCGTGGTGCGCGAAGCGCTCGGCTGTCTGCCGCACGGCAGCGCCGGCGTGCAGCTGCTGATGAACCCCGCCGACATCGACCTGGTGCGCGCGCACGCCGGCGACGAGCTGCAGGCCAACGCCGTACGGCTGGTCGAGGACCATCGCATCGAACCCGGCGGCTGCCGGATCGTGTCGCCGGTATGCGAAGTGGATGCGACGCTCGCAACGCGCTGGAAACGCCTGGTCGCCACGCTCGGCGTGGACCATAGCTGGCTGGATCTGCCGTGACCGACGCCCGCGCCGCCTTGCATCGCTACCTCCAGGACTGCCGGGCCTTCGCCGCCACGGCCAGTCCGCTGCAGCCCTACGGCCGCCTGACACGCATCGCCGGACTGGTGATGGAAGCGGTGGGGCTGAAGCTGCCGCTCGGCAGCACCTGCGTGGTGACGCAGGACGGCGGCTATCAGGTCGAGGCCGAGGTGGTCGGCTTCGCCGGCGACCGGCTGTTCCTGATGCCTTCCACCGATCCCTACGGCCTCACGCCGGGCGCGCTGGTCAGCCCGCTGGAAATCAAACCGCCGCCGCCCGCCTTCGGCCGGCCGCGCCACCCCTGGCGGCGCGCCGGCGACCGCACCAAGCTCATGCCCGTCGGACCGGAACTGCTCGGACGGGTGGTGGATTGCGCCGGACGCCCGCTCGACAATCGCGGGCCGCTCGAGGCGGCCGACCGCATTCCGCTGCACAGCCGCCCCGTAAACCCCATCGACCGCGAGCCCATCACCCACACGCTCGACGTCGGCGTGCGCGCGATCAACGCGCTCATCACAGTGGGGCGCGGCCAGCGCATGGGGCTGTTCGCCGGCTCGGGCGTCGGCAAGAGCGTGCTGCTCGGCATGATGGCCCGCTACACCAGCGCGGACATCATCGTGGTCGGGCTGATCGGCGAGCGCGGCCGCGAAGTGAAGGAGTTCATCGAGGAAATCCTGGGCGCCGAAGGGCTGGCGCGCTCGGTCGTGGTGGCCGCCCCGGCCGACACGCCGCCGCTGTCGCGGCTGCAGGGCGCGGCCTACGCCACCTCCATCGCCGAATACTTCCGCGATCAGGGCAAGCACGTGCTGCTGATCATGGATTCGCTCACCCGTTACGCCATGGCGCAGCGCGAAATCGCGCTCGCGATCGGCGAGCCGCCGGCGACCAAGGGCTATCCGCCCTCGGTGTTCGCGAAACTGCCGCAGCTGGTGGAACGCGCCGGCAACGGCGCCGCCGGGCGCGGCTCGATCACGGCCTTCTATACCGTGCTGACCGAGGGCGACGATCTGCAGGACCCCATCGCCGACAGCGCGCGCGCCATCCTCGACGGCCACATCGTGCTGTCGCGCAGTCTCGCCGACCAGGGCCACTACCCGGCGATCGACATCGAAGCCTCCATCAGCCGGGTGATGCATTCGCTCACTTCCGAGGAACGCATGCAGATGGTGCGCGAGTTCAAGTCGCTCTATTCGCGCTACCAGCGCAACCGCGACCTCATCAACGTCGGCGCCTATGTGGCGGGCAGCGACCCGGTGCTCGACCGGGCCCTGGCGCTCTACCCGCGCATGGAAGCCTTCCTGCAGCAGTCCATGTACGAGCGCGCCACCCTGGCGGACAGCCAGCAGGCGCTGGCTGCTCTGTTCGCCATGCCGGCCCAAGCCGCTTGAACGGCCGAATTGCGGCAGGAATCGGCCCGATTCCCGCGGATGGGGCCGTGCCGCCGCCCCGTATCGTATGGGCCATGGGCCCCGGCCAGCGCCGGCGGTCCGATACGGAGGAATGAAGCGTGGTCCGTCACGACCCCATGCAAACCTTGCAGGAACGCGCCGAACAGGCGACGCGCGAGGCGCTGCAGCGTCTGTCCGAACTGATCAGCGCCTGCCGGGAAAGCGAATCCCGGCTCGGCCTGTTGCAACGCTACCGCGACGAATATCGCGCCAAGCTCGAAGCGGCCACACGCAAAGGCGTGTCGGCGCTGGAGCTGGCGAACTTCCGCAATTTCCTGGCCAAGCTCGACGAGGCGATCGCGCAGCAGCGCGCGGACGTGGCGCACCGGCAGGCGGCCGTGATGCGCGGCCGCGCCGACTGGCAGGAAGCCGAACCCCGCGCGCGCCCCTACGAAGTGTTGCTCGAACGCCGTGCCGAGGCCGCGCCAACGCATGCGCGGGCCCCCGAGCAGAAAAAGACGGTTAAATACTTGTCTCTATAAA
>QGUL01000378.1 GCA_003242425.1 Pseudomonadota bacterium
CTCAAGCAACGTTTGCGGCGAAACTCCTCGCGCAGAGCGTGCGAGCGCGTTTCGCGCGTGTGGCTGAGTCGGGTACCGCTGTGTGCATTCTTCTTCATTGTTGCACCCACCCCTCCGCCGCCCTTGGTGCACGGCGGTTCTTGAACGTGTTGCGGTCGAACGCGGCCGGCGGCCGGCGTTCTTCTTTACAGACTGGGAGAATCCCTCAAGCTGCTTTGGCGAGACGGCGATTGAGCCGCCTGGAGAGCCGCTGGACGTTGCGCAGCGAAGCCAAGTGCGCGTACACCCAGCCGAGTTCGCCGAGCCGGAACAGCTCCAGGAGCTTGGCGTCCTCGAGGGTCATCAGCTTGACTTCGTCCACGATCTGCAGGCCTTGCAGCGCCAGCGGTTCGGTGCCTTCGGGAACGACCTGGAGGGTGATTTCCTTGAGCAGGCCCGCCGCCTTGAGGCGTTGCGTGAACTCGCGCGTACGCCTCATGTGGCCCTGGAATTCGCTCAGGAGATCGATATTGCGGCACAGGTAATCGCTTTCCCGGCCATCGTCGTTGAAGAGCGGCTCGCCCCCGGACTTGGCGATGGCGGGGGAAGCTTCGTCGATACAAACCAGGTAGTCGCTGTTTTCGGCGTTCCCGCGCGCGAGGACGAAGGGATAGCAGCGGACGAACACCGGAACGTAGTCGCCATCCCATTGCCTGCCCTTCTCGATGAACAGGTTCTCGCTCTGCCGCAGGCCGAGCAGCGCCACCGGCGCGATGTCGTCGCCCTGGCCGGCGAAGACAATGGGATAGTCTTTTTGGGCGTCGTAGAATTCCGCTGCAGCGAGCGGAACGGAATTGGTATTCGCAGCGAAACCGAAGTCGCTCGCGGTGGGTTTTACCCGAAGATTCTTGTGCGCCTCGCGGTTGAGCGGGACGGGATTCTGGTAGAACAACAGGCTCGCCACGGCTTCTCCCCCTTGAAAATGCCCTTGATCACAATGTCGAGCCGCCCGTGGTGGCCTGTGTCGCGATGTAAGGGACTTTCCGACAGAACCAGGGGGAAATGTTACCGGCGTCGCACTTTGACGACAATCAAAAATCGACAAGCGTCGACTTTCCGTCAGACTATGGTCCGAGGCCCGCTTAGCTGTCCTTCTCGATGGATACGCTGACCCACGCTTTGTCCGGGGCGTTGAGCGCGCGTGCGACCGCAGCGTCGCAGCAGACGAGCACTGGCCTACCCCTTCGACGCCGTATCGCGATCGGGTTCGTCGTCGCCGCATTGCCCGATCTGGATGTGCTGGCCACCTGGATCTCGCCGCTGTCCTATCTCTACCATCACCGCGGCGTCACGCATTCGCTGCTCATGCTGCCGGTCTGGACGCTGCTGCTTGCGCTGTTGTGCAGCAAAGCGATCTGGCGCAAGGGGCCGGATTGGCGCGCCTATGCCGGCGTGATCGCGCTGGCGCTCGGCGCGCACATCGCCGGCGACTGGATCACTTCCTTCGGCACGATGGTGTTCGCGCCTTTGTCGGACCGGCGCTACGCCCTGGGAACGACCTTCATCATCGATCTCTGGTTCACCGGCATCATCGTGGCCGGCCTGCTGGCCTCGCTGCTCTGGCGGCGCACCCGCATTCCGGCCGTGGCCGCCGGCGTTGCACTGATCGGCTACGTGGGCCTGGTGCAGACCTACGCCAGACACCTCGCCCTGGATTTCGCGGCCGGCTATGCGAACGAACGCGGTCTCGACGGCGCGACGATCACCGCCTCGCCCCGCCCGGTGTCGCCGTTCAACTGGACATTGATCGTCGATAACGGCAAAGAAGTGCACTACGCCCACGTCAATGTCGTGCGGCGGACGCTGAAGACGCTGTCTGCGGATGCCGGTTTATTCGAACGGCTGGACGCGCCCTATCGGCCGCTCGCGCTGGCCGAATGGCAGGTCATGCCGCGCTTCGGCAACGGACAGCAGGCGATGCTCGCCAAAGAGGTATGGACGCAACCGGCGCTCGGGTTCTTCCGCTGGTTCGCCCAGCATCCGGTGCTTTATCGCGTGGACCAGGGCAAGGACGAATTCTGCGCCTGGTTCCAGGATCTGCGCTTCGTCACGCCCGGTCGCGATGAAGTGCCGTTCCGCTACGGTCTTTGCCGCAACAGTTCGGGGCCCTGGCAAGCCTTCCAGTTGCTTGAGGAACGCGTCCGGCAGCCGCTTCATTGACGGCCGGCCCGCAATCCCGACCAGTCGTGCTTGAAGCGGTATTTCGAAGACCGTGCGCGCGCTTTCCTGTCCTCCACGATGCGATCGAACAGTGAGCGAACCCGCCCCACGAAGAACTTCCCGGCCGCCACATCGGCGCTGCGCGCTTCGGTGTGAACGGGGGCGGCAAAGTAATCGTTTCCGATCAGGGACCGGATTTCCCTCGCTGCGTCGTCCGGAAGCGCTTCGTCCCAGTCGCCGATCAGAGAGAACCCGACGCAATGCCCGCGCGAACAGATTGCGGCGACCCGCGGATACGTGCGCAGCGCTTCCGCATCGACGACGGACCGGAACACAACACAGAAAACGGTAATAT
>QGUL01000379.1 GCA_003242425.1 Pseudomonadota bacterium
CGCGCCTTGGGCTGCTTTCGGCCTTTCGCGGAGGGCTTCCCCGCCGCCCCTCGGTACGGGGCAGCTTTCCTGCTCGAAGCGCTGACGGCCGCGGTGATGATCCCGCTCGCATTGTGGCTGGACCTCGGCGCCGCGGCCCAGGCCATGCTCGTCGCGAGCGTAGTGCTGGTGCTCATCGTCGAGCTTTTGAACACGGCGATCGAAACCGCGGTCGACCGCGTTTCCCTCGCCCCGCATCCGCTCGCCAAGCGCGCCAAGGACATCGGCAGCGCGGCGGTGTGTCTCAGCCTGCTGAACGCCGCGCTGGTGTGGGCGGTGATTCTCTGGGACCGCTATCTGTGAAGAGCCGCTACGCCCAGAAGGGCTGGGCACGCAGGAACGCCTGCTCCGCGAGCGGACCGGGCGCGTCCTTCAACGCCTCCAAGGCTTCGGCATAGGCGCGTACCCGCGCCTCAGGATAGAGCGTGCCGAAGAACGCCAGCGCATCGTCCGCTTTACCGGCGTGCAGGCGGCGCGCATCCGCGCCGGCTTCGCGCAGCTTGCGGTCGCAATGTCCGAGCACCGCGGCGGCAAGCACGGTGGCCGGCGTGTCGGGCGCGATGCGTCGCGGCGTGACGACGCCTTCCGGACGACCGAAGCGGCGGGCAAGCCGCAGCAACGTGGCGGCGTACCGCGAGTCCTGGATGAGCGCACGCAGATCCTCGCACTGCCCCGCTTCATGCGCACGCTCGACCGCCGCGGCAAGCCGGCGCAAGACCGGCGCGCCGTGAACGGAGTGCGGCACGACGAAACGGAACAGCGCCATCACCCTACGCAGGCGCCGCAACGCGAGCCGGTATTGGTGCAGGTATTGCGCGTCGGCGCCCGCCAGCACGCCCTCCTCGTTCGCCTGCAGTTGCACGAGGCAGGCCAGCCCGAGCCGGCCGAGCGCCTGCGCAGCCGTCATATCCGCTTCCAGGCGCGCATCGAACCGCGCAGGCGGACGCACGCGGCCGCTCGCCAGCGCGTTGCCGCGTTCGGCCTTGCTGACATGGCCGAGCCGCACCGGCAGCCGTTCGCACAGCGCGAGCGCCAGCTCGTACAGACGGTCGGCATCGCCTTCGATCAGCTCGATCTCGATTTCGCTGATCGGTTCGCTTTTTCCGCCTGCGCGCACTTCGCCGCGGTCGAGCGCAAGCTCCGCGCGCGTGCCGTCGGGAAAGCGCAGTTGCAAAGCCGTGCGTTCGAACTCGGTCTCGAATACCGGCTGCAGGCTCGCGCGCAGGGCCGCATCGGCGAAGAGCTGCGCATAGGGCGTATCGGCCAGTACGGCGAGATCGAGCTCGGGCTGCGCCAGGCGCCATTCGCGTTCGAAACGCTCGTGCAGGCCGCCGGCGCTGCGGCCGCCGCCCTTGAGCGTCTGGATCCAGGCCTCGCCCGCGCGGCGGATGCGCAGCGCCACGCCCGCTCCGGCGAGCACACGTGCCGGCGTGTCGTAGTAGCGCGTGTGCAGCCGTTCGACGTGCGGCGCGCCGAGCGTCAAGGGCCGCAGCAGCTCCAGATCGGGTACCGTCTGGAGCCGCTCCGGCGGCAGCAGCAGTTTCAGTTCGATTTCCAAGCGGCGCTCAGCTCCGTCGGGCCGACATTACGCCCGGCACTTCGCTGATCATGCTGAGGGCGCGGCGCAACTGCTCGAGGTCGGTGACCTCGATGGTGAAGTCCATGGTCGCCACGTTCTTGCGCGACAGCGTGTTCACCGCCGTGACGTTGATGCGTTCGCGCGACAGCACTTCGGAGATGTCGCGCAGCAGGCCCTGGCGGTCCGCCGCCTGCACGGAGATGTCCACCGGGAACACGCCGGTCTTGTTGCCCCAGTCGGCCTCGATCGCGCGCTCCGGCTGCTGCGTCAGCAGATGCGCGAGGCTCTTGCAGTTGGCGCGGTGCACGGAGATGCCGCGTCCCTTGGTGACGAAGCCGACGATGGGATCCGGCGGCACCGGCTTGCAGCAGCGCGCAAGCTGCGTCATCAGCCGGTCCACGCCGACGATGAGCACGGCGCTGTCGCCGCCCGCGGCCTTGCTCTTCTTGGCGACGATGGCGTCTTCCTCGGCCGCCGGGGGCTCTTCCGTGCGGCCGCGCAAGGCGACCTGCAGCGCGCGCGGCCCGATCTCCTCGCGCCCGACCGCGGCGAACAGATCGTCGGTCTTGGCGAAGCCCAGGTTCTGCGCGAGCTGTTCCAGGCTGAGCTTGAGCGCGCCTTCGCGCTGCATTTCGCGTTCGACGATGGCGCGCCCGGCGGCGATGGTGCGCGCCAGTTCCTCGGCGTTGAACCATTGCCGCACCTTGTTGCGGGCGCGGTTGCTCTGCAGGTAGCCGAGCTGCGGGTTGAGCCAGTCGCGGCTCGGCCCGCCGGTCTTGGCGGTGATGATCTCCACCCGCTGGCCGTTCTGCAGCTTGTAGGTGAGCGGCACCATCACGCCGTCGACCTTGGCGCCGCGGCAGCGATGGCCGACGTCGGTGTGCAGCGCGTAGGCGAAATCCACCCGCGTCGAGCCCTGCGGCGGGGGGGGCA
>QGUL01000380.1 GCA_003242425.1 Pseudomonadota bacterium
TGTCCTTGTTCGAATTTGTGTGGGGCCTTGGTTTGGCCCATTCCCCTTTCGGCCTGATCTGTTCGGCGATCAGCGTGAGCAGGTGCGGGCGTGCGCCGGGACGCCGTTCGACGGGTTTGTCGAGGATGTAGCGGTTGCGTTCGCGCAGATAGCGCATCGCCGCCTGCAAGCGTTCGGGATTCGGGCCGGATCCGCCCAGGCCGATTTCGCGCAGTTTGGTGATCCCGCTGTCGTCGATACCGTATTCGTTCATGACCCACTCCATCCGTAGCGACCGACCCGTAGCCTCGCGGGCGCCGGATCGAACCTCACTCTCCATCGCGCCTCATTCGCGATAGAGCCCTTCCGCGCGAGCGGCGTGGACCTCGCGTTCGCAATTGCGACGTTCCTCGCCGCTCAGACGCCGGCACGCGGCCAGATCGGCTTTGTAGCTTTCGCTCGTCCTCGGCGCCGATCGTGCAGCTTTGGCCGGTTTGGCGACAGAGCCCGTGCTGCCTGCTGTCGGGCCGGCACGACGCTCCGTCGCGGACCCGCGCGGCTGGGTGTCGGATGCGGTGACACCTGCGCCGCCGTCCGCCGCCTGTCCGCCGCCCGCAAGGAACAACAACAGCAAACCCAACAAGGCCCTAGTCATTTGGAACACTCCTCCTCGAGAGTCCGCTTCCGATGCCAAGCAGTCACTGTGCCGTTCACTGGCACGGGTCTTGCAAACACGGGAAACGAAGCGGGCCCCGGGCATCCGGCAACCCGCGCAGAGCCGCGTGAAAATTTCCACAACACATGCGTGCCGCCTTTAGGAGGACACATGGCACTTGCCTTGGAATTGAGGCACAAGCAGCAACTGGCCCTCACCCCGCAGTTGCAGCATGCGCTGCGGCTGCTGCAACTTTCCGCGCTCGAATTCGCGCAGGAGATGGGCGAGGCGCTCGCCAACAATCCCTTTCTCGAAGAGGTTCCGCCGAAGGGCGCGGCACCCGCCGACGCGGGCACGCCGCTCGCCGCTGCTGCAACCGCGGCCGTGGAGCTGCCGGCCGAGCCACAGACCGCGGAACCCGAAACCGAAGGCGACGAGCGGTTCGGTTTCGATTCGGCCGCTTATGTGACCAGCAGCAGCAACGGCGAATCCGACGGCGAATGGACGGACTGGAGCGAGCCGGAGCCCAGCCTGCGCGCGCATCTGCGCGAACAGCTCCTGCTGTCGCAAATGGGCGACCGTGACCGTGCGCTTGCGCACCTCATCATCGACGCGCTTGACGACGACGGCTATCTCAAGCAGGACCTGGAGGAACTCGCGTCGCTCGTCGCGCCCGAGTACGAGGTGACGGCCGACGATCTGCGCTCGGCGCTGCGGCTGGTGCAGACCCTCGATCCGCCGGGCGTGGCCGCGCGTTCCCTGCAGGAATGTCTGACACTGCAGTTGAACGCCAAGCAGGCCAAGCCGCGCGTCACCGAGGTCGCGACCAAGATCGTGCAGAGGCATCTCACCGTGCTCGCCGCGCACGAGCTCGGCAAGCTGCAGCAGCTCGTGGGCTGCGACGAAGGCACGCTGCACGACGCGATCGCGCTCATCCGCTCGCTCGATCCGAAGCCGGGGCTGCGCTTCGGCAGCGGCGAGGCGCGATTCGTCATCCCCGACGTCATCGTCAGCAAGGTGCGCGGCAAGTGGACCGTCACGATGAATCCCGCGGTGATGCCGCGGCTGCGCATCAACCGCAGTTACGCCGACATCATCTCGGGCAGCCAGCACTCGTTCATGACCAAACAGCTGCACGAGGCACGCTGGCTGCTGCGCAGCATGGAGCAGCGCTTCATCACCATCCAGCGCGTGGCCGAGGCGATCGTGCAGCGGCAGAAGGCGTTCTTCGAGTACGGCGAAGTGGCGATGAAGCCGCTCGCGCTCAAGCACATCGCCGCGCAGCTCGGCGTGCACGAATCCACGGTGTGCCGCGTCACCAACAACAAGTTCATGGCGACGCCGCGCGGGGTGTTCGAGTTCAAGCACTTCTTCTCGCGCACGCTCGCCACCGAAGCCGGCGGCGCGGCCTCCGCGACGGCGGTGCGCGCATTGCTGAAGGAAATGATCGCGACCGAGGACCCGGAGCGGCCGCTGTCCGACGCCAAACTGGCGACGCTGCTGTCGGAACAAGGCCTGAGGGTCGCGCGTCGAACGATCACCAAGTATCGAACGCTCATGCGTGTGCCGAGTGTCGAAGTGCGTCGTGCGCTCGGCAAGCAGGCGGCGCGCGCTGCGGCCTAAAAGGAGCATTATGGCGACGATCGTATCCGGTTGGTTCGAAACCCAGGCGCACGCCGACGAGGCGGTCGCGGCTCTGCATGCAGCGGGTTTCGGGCACGATGAAGTGGACAGCTTCTATTTGGGGCCGCCCGGACAGCACGGCGATCTGCCGCTCTCCGACCTGAGCGACCATCAGCACAGCGAGGGGACCAAGGAGGCCGGCAAGGGCGGGGCGAAGGGCGCGGGGGGGGGGGGCGGGCTCGGCGCCCCCGCGGGGGCCGCCCCGGGGGGGGGGGAGGCGCCCCCCCGCC
>QGUL01000036.1 GCA_003242425.1 Pseudomonadota bacterium
TTATATCATATTTTTTTTTTTTCAAAGCAAAAGCGGCATACGGTATCTAGTACGGTTTCGTTGGCTTGGATACCGAGGAGCGGCTCCTGCGCGAGCTGGATGATGTATTCCGCCAGATCGGTCTCGATGGGCGTCACGCCGTCGGCGACGAGCGCCTCGTTGAGACCCACCTCCTCCGACACCATCGACTTCGACTTGATGGCTTTCTTGAGGCCGTAGCGGCGGCAGATGTCGAGCACCAGCGCCTGCGCTTCTTCGGCATTGCGCGCCCAGAGCACGGTGGCGCCGCGGCGCGTGGCTTCCGCCTCGAAGCGCTCCAGCCACACGTCGAGATTGGCGAGCGCGCGGTTGCGGATCGCCTCGCCGGCCAGCCGCAGTTCCTCGAAAGCGTCCCTGCCGTAAGCCTCCACCGCGCGGGCGCGCAGCAGCGCCAGCCCGCCGGTGCCGAATTTGTGAAGGTTCGCCTGTAACGTGGGGTTGGCCAGGGCCGCCGAAGCGAGGGCCTTGAAATGGATGGAGCGGATCTGCATAGGTGCCGTTCTGCTAGCGGTTCAAAACGTACGCGGCGTGCCGTCCTCAGATACCGAGCTTGGGCAGTTCGAGCCGCATCACGACTTCGCCCGCGTCGTCGAACTCGCCGGTTTTCCTGAAACCCAGGCTCTCGTAGAGCCGTTCGGCGGCGACGTTGTCCGGCATGTAGCTGATATAGACCTCTTCGCACTCCGGATGCTGCGCGAGCTGGGCGATGAGCTGTTTGAGCGCCTCGCGCGCATAGCCGCGCCGCTGGTACTGCTCGCCGATCATGAGCCGCACGATGTGCCAGCGGCGCGTCTCGATGTCCTGCCCGAACATGAGAAAGCCCACCACGGTGCCGTGGTTGTGGATGGCGAGGGGAACGAAGTTCGGCGCGACCTTGGACTGCGCGATCGACAGCACGTTGGGCGCGATGAAGCTCTCCTGGCCGGGCGCCGGCTGCAGCCGGACGACGTCGTTGAAGTTGTCGATGGCCACCTCGCGCAACGTGATGGCCATCGTTTCCTCATGCCTGTCGCCTTGCGTCAATTCCACTTCCCGTAGCGGCCGCCGACGCTGTAGCGTCCCGCACCGAGCAGCGCGACGGCGAGTGCGCCGAACAGGAACATGCCCTGCAGTTCCAGTGCCCATCCGCCGCTCTTGGTCAGGGTGAAGAGCTCGTTCATGTGCACCAGGCCGATGGCGACCAGCATGTTGACGACGATGATGAGCGCAGCGGGGATGGTGAACAGACCCAGGATGACCAGGACCGGCGCCACCACTTCGCCCACATAGACCAGATAGCCGAGCACCTCGGGCAGGCCGGCCTTGTCCACCATGGCGAGGATGTGCCCCGGTCCGTTGACGACTTTCGCCAGCCCGTGCAGCAACACCAGGATACCGACCGCCAAACGTAGTACCAGCTTGCCTGCGTCTTCCGCCATGCCTTCCTCCTCTTCGCTTATCAGGTGGGAAATACCGGCGACCGCCCCGGCGGGGCTCATTCTAGGTCCGGGGCGCGATCGCCCGCCAGCACTTCGGCGACGTGCAGCACCTGGGTTTGCTCGTCGCCGCGGCGGCGCAGCCGGCCTTCGATGTTCAGCATGCAGCCCAGATCGCCCAGTACCACGGCGCGCGCGCCGGTGGCCTCGATGGCCTTGCACTTGCGCTCCACGATCTCGGTGCTGATCTCGCCGAACTTCAGCGAGAAGGTGCCGCCGAAGCCGCAGCACTGTTCGCACTCGTCCATTTCGGCGAGCCGCAGCCCGGGCACGAGCGCGAGCAGCTTGCGCGGCTGCGCCTTGACGCCCAGTTCCCGCAGGCCCGAACAGGAATCGTGATAGG
The DNA here is from genome assembly GCA_003242425.1 of Pseudomonadota bacterium. Taxonomy (GTDB): domain Bacteria; phylum Pseudomonadota; class Gammaproteobacteria; order Burkholderiales; family SG8-39; genus ZC4RG42. The sequence continues at coordinate 1,858 of QGUL01000036.1, forward strand.
TGACGGTGCCGTTGAAGGTGCCCGGCACATGGTCGAGCCCGGCGACGTTGACCAGGAAATCGGTGAGCTCGTAGGTCTTCGCGCAAAGCCTCTCGACGCGGGCGCGCAGCGCCGGATCGGCGTCGCGGAAGAGATCCGGATAGTGGGTGCGGATCATCCCGGCGCAGGAGCCGGAAGGCGCGACCAGGTAGTCGAAGCCCTCGAATTCGGCGAGCAGCTTCTCCGCCAGCTTGCGCGCCGATCTGCGGTCGCCGGAGTTGTAGTTGGGCTGGCCGCAGCAGCTCTGGGTCATGGGCACGACCACCTCGCAGCCGGCCTCCTTCAGCAGCGTCAGCGCGGCAAACGCAATCGAGGGCCGCATCAGGTCAACCAGACAGGTAACAAAAAGGCCGACTTTCACGTGCAGACAGGCATGGGAGCTCGAAAATGCGCGGATGGTAGCACGGAGGGCTGCGCCGCCCGGCCCGGGGCAACCTGGACCGCATCCCCGCCGGGGCCGCCGGCCGTCCCGCCCACTGGGCAGGACTTATGGCCGCTGCCGATTCCGGTATGCGATGTAGAATTTCGGCGGGACATCGCGGAAGAGGCCATGAGCGGGGCTGGAAAGGAATCCAAGAACTCGATCCAGGTCATCAAGCGGATGATGAAGCTGCTCGATGTCCTGGCGCAGTCACCCAATGCCGTCAGCCTCAAGGTGCTGGCGGCGAGCGCCGAGCTGCATCCGTCCACCGCGCACCGCATCCTCACGGCGCTGGTGAACGACAACATGGTCGAGCGGGTGGACCAGGGCAGCTACCGGCTCGGCATGCGGCTGCTGGAACTGGGCAACCTGGTGAAGTCGCGCATCAGCGTGCGCGAACAGGCCCTGCCGCTCATGCGCGAACTGCATGCCCTCACCAACGAGGCGGTCAACCTCTCCGTGCGCCGGGGCGACGAGATCGTCTACATCGAACGCTCCTCCAGCGGCCGGCAGCTCATGCGCGTGGTCAACATCATCGGCGACCATGCGCCCCTGCACATCACCGCCGTGGGCAAGCTCTTCCTGCTCGAGGACGGACCGGAGGGCATCCGCGCCTACGCCGAGCGCACCGGGCTGCCGACCTTCACGAAGAACAGCATCGGCACGCTGGAAGCGCTGGAGCGCGAGCTGGAGGAAGTGCGCAGACAGCAGGTGGCCTACGACAACGAAGAGGCCGAGCTGGGCGTGCGCTGCATCGGCGCGGGCATCCGCGACGACACCGGCGCACTGGTCGCGGGGCTGTCCATTTCCGCGCCGGCCGAGCGGCTGAAGCCCGAATGGGCCGCGCTCGTGAAGGACACCGCCGATCGCATCTCGCGCGCCATCGGCTACCGCGGCACGCAGATCTAGCGGTGCGCTCCCCTACAGCAGCTTGAAGGCCGCCAGCGCGACCAGCGTCGGCAATGCCGCCGCGACGAGCAGTCCGAGCGCATTGATGGCGCCGTTCTCGAAGTCGTCGCGCAGGATGGCGAAGCCGGCCGGGTTCGGCGCATTGGCGATCACCGTAAGCCCGCCACCCGCCACCGCGCCCGCGACAAGCGAGTACTTGAACTCGTCGCTGAGGCCCTGCACCAGCGAGCCCAGATAGGTGAGCGCGGCGTTGTCGGTGATGGCGGTGAGCGCCGCGGCCCCGTAGTACACCGCATCCGCGCTCATGCCGCCGAGCAGCTCCTGCAGCCACCATTGCTGCATCCCGCCCAGCGTCACCAGCCCGCCGAGGAAGAACGCCACCAGCAGGCCCTCGCGCAGGATCAGCCGGTCCTGGAAGCGCTCGTAGGCCGTCGCCACCCCGAGGAAGAACAGGAACAGGCTCATGAACACCACGGGATGGTGCGCGAACACCACGATCGCTGTCAGGAAGGCCAGATGCACGGCGATGAGCGGGATCGGCATCGGCCGCTCGTCCTTCGGGTACTTGGCGTCCAGGAAGGCGGTGAGCTTGTGCAGCGTCTTCAGCTCCCTGTGGAACAGCAAGGTCACCGCCAGGGCGTTGAAAGACACCGCGAGCGCGGCCTTCCAGCCGAAGTGGGTCAGCATGAAGCCGATGTCCCAGCCCCAGGTCGCCGCCACCATCAGCACCGGCGGCGCGGCGAAAGGCGTCAGCACGCCGCCGATGGAGACGTTGACGAACAGCACGCCGAGCGTGGCGTACTTGAGTTTGGTCGAGATGCCGCGCCGGTAGAGGTTGTCGCGCAGCATCAGCGCCGCGAGCGTCATCGCCGCCGGCTCGGTGATGAAGGAGCCGAGCAGCGGCACCACGGCGAGCGACAGGAAGTAGATCGCGGTGGTCGAGTTGACGGGAATGAGGCGCGCCAGTCCCGCGACGATCATTTTCGCGAACACGAGGATGGGCCGCGAGCCCGCCACCACCATGATCACGAACACGAACATCGGCTCGGTGAAATTGCGGCTGTCGAGGTATTCGACCGCGCCGTCCTTGCCGAGATAGACGGCCATGAACAGCATGAGCACCATGGCCCAGAAGCCGAACACCACCTCCACTTCGCCGAGCAGGTGCCAGATGCCGGCATGGCGGGGGTGCCGCTCGGCGATGATCTCGAAATACTTGGTGGAGAAGGTGTGCACGACGGCCAGCGCGAACAGGACCGTGGCCACCACTTCGACGAAGCCGGGCGAAAACGCGGACATACTCCTCCTCTCGCGGGGGCGCTTGCGGACGCCTTATCGGTTTTGGATGGCCGACATTGTAACGGCGCACGCCGCCTTTCCGGCGTCTTTCGGCCGGGCCCGCCTCAGGCCGCGACGGCGCGCAGCACGCCCTCCAGCGGTTCCGGCCGGGCGAGCAGATAACCCTGCGCGTAGTCCACGCCGATCGCCTCCAGGTGCGCGAGCTCCTCTTCGCTTTCCACGCGTTCGGCGACGGTCTTCATCGACAGCAGCCGGGCGATGTTGTGGATGGCGTAGACCATCGAGCCGTTGACACGGTCGTTGGCGATGCCGGTCACGAAGCTGCCGTCGATCTTGAGGATGTCCACGGGCAGATCGCGCAGTTGCGCGAGCGAGGTCATGCCCACGCCGAAATCGTCGAGCGCGAAGCGCAGGCCGCGCGCACGCAGGCTCTCCATCAGCTTGCGCAGCGCTTCGAGGTTTTCGATCGCGGCCGTTTCCGTGACTTCGATACAAACGCAACGCGGCGGCACGCCGTGCCGTTCGAGCTGCTCAAGCAGATAGTCGACGATCGAGGGATCCTGCAGCGAAAGCGGCGAGAGATTGATCGCCACGGTGTCGAGCCGGGACCAGCGGTCGGGACCGAAGTGCCGCGCGCAGGCCGCGAGCGCATGGGCGATGACCCAGCGGTCGATCTGATCCATCAGGCCGTAGCGCTCCGCCGCGGGCAGGAACTCGCCGGGCGGCACGAGCTGCCCTTCCTCGTCGATCATGCGCACCAGCACCTCGAAATGCAGGGCGTCGCCGCCGCCGGAGATCGGCATGATGCGCTGCGCGTAGAGCTGCAGGCGGTCCTGTTCGATGGCGGCATGGATGCGCGACACGGTCTGCATCTCGGTGCGCAGGCTCTGCAGTTTGTGGTCGCCGTGCGAATGCAGGCACAAATGACGCGGATCGCGCTTGGCCATGTAGCAGGCGATGTCGGCGGCCTGTTGCACCGCCTGCGCGTCCGGATAGGAATCATCGACCGCCACCAGGCCGATGCTGGCGCCGACACGATAGGTCTTGTCCTCCCAGACGAAGCGCAGGTTGAGGATGTCCTGGTGCAGGGCCTCGGCGATGCGCAGCGCCTTCTCGGGCGGGCAGTGGTACATGATGAGCGCGAATTCGTCGCCGCCCAGGCGCGCCACGAGATCGCTCTTGCGCGCGCGCGAGGCCACGATGCGTGCCACGCGACGCAGCAGCTCGTCGCCCGCGGCATAGCCGCAGGTATCGTTGACGATCTTGAACTGGTTGAGATTGAGCATCAGCACGGCGTGCTGCTCGCCGGGGCGGCGTTCGCGGCAAAGCCGTTCGAGCGCGATTTCGTAGGCGAGCCGGTTGGTGAGGCCCGTCATGACGTCGTGCCGCGCACGCCAGTTGAGCTCCGCCGCCGTGGCGCGTTCGTTGGCGAGGTCGCGGAACACCACCACCGCGCCGTCCACCGCGCCGCTCGGATCGTGGATGGGCACGGCCGTGTCGTTGACCGGCACCATGCGTCCGTCCCTGGCACGCAGGGCGGTGGTATCCGAGGGGCTGATGGCGGCGTTGGCGTGCATCGCCCGCATGGCGATGTTCTCCAGGGGCTCGCCGGTCTGTTCGTGCAGCGCCTGGAACACGGTGCCGAAGGGCTGACCGCGCGCCTCTTCGTCGCGCCAGCCCGTGAGCCGCTCGGCCGCGGGGTTCATCGAGGTGACGCGGCCGCTACGGTCGGTGATGATCACCGCATCGCCCACCGAGCGCAGCGCCGCGTCGGCGCGTTCCTTCTCGTACCTCAGCGCCTGCTCGGCCATGCGCCGCGCCCGTACGATGTCCGCGAACTCGCCGGCCACCTGGCTGAACTCCTTGCTCCAGCCGCTCAGGTCGGCGCGCAGATCGAGCGGCCGGCCTTCCCTGATGGCGGCGAGCTGCGCGCGCATGTGATCGAGCGGACGCAGCAGCACGGCCACGACGATCCAGATCGCGGGTACGAGGAGCAGCGCAAGCAACGCGCCGCTGAGCAGCATGCCGTCGGAGAGGCGTTCGACCGAGGCGAGCGCTTCGTCCTGCGGCTGGATACCGATGAGCATCCAGTCGGACTGCTGCACGGGGTGGAAGGAATAGAGGCTTCTGGCGCCTTGGGCGTCTGGGCCGATGAAGCCGCCCCTTTCCTCGGCCAGCGCACGTTCGATCATCGCCTTCGCCGGGCCGAGCGCGTCGATGGAACGCGCGACCAGCGTGCTGTCGGGATGCAGCACGATGGTGCCGTCGCGGGTCGCGAGCACGAAGTAGCCGCTGCGTCCGATGTGCGTCCGGCTGACGGAATACAGCAGGTTCTCCCGGTCCAGCCGCAGCGAGCCGACCAGCACGCCGCGCAACGCGCCCGCCGCATCCTGGATCGGGACCGTGATCACGACGACGGGAAAGTCGCGCAGCCGGCTGATGAACGGCGGCGAAACGACCGGATTGCCGCCCTCGGCGAGGAATTTGCGGAACCAGGGACGGTCTTTCAGCTCGACCATCTGCCGGTCGGCCGAAAGAGCCGGCACGGCGGCGACCAACTGCCCTTCCATGCTGACCACGGTCAGCGTCTGGAACAGCGGTTCGAACCCGACGCGGGTGGTGAGGTAATGCTCGACTTCGTTGCGGGCGTGGAGGAGATCGGCAGGCAGTTTGGCCGCGATTTCGGTGAGCGCGAGGCGTGCGAGCCGGAGCCGCTCGTCGATATCGGCCGCCACGCGCGCAGTATAGGCCTGGTGCTGACCCACGATGGCATCGAACGCCGCCTGTCTGGACAGGTACGACTGCAGCGCGGTCGCAATCGCCACGCCGAGCGCAATGACAATGGCCGCCGCGAGCGCAACACGCCCCTTGAGGCTGTGCAGCAAAACGCTCCCTCGTTGTGTTGTTTCAATGTGTTGTAGTTATGCGGGCGAGGATAGCGGGCGACACCGCAAAGAGCCAGAACTAAAACGGCAAAATGCGGCGTACGTTGCATCCGCGCCAAATGCTGCGGCGCGGCAAGCGTCCTATGCCTGCATCCAGAGCCGGCTCGCTTCGCGCACGACGTCGTTCAGCGAGCCCTTCTTCTCCATCACCTCGCGCAGCGTGCGCGCACCGTTGAGGCGCGCGGCCGCCATGTGCATCAGGCGCTTGATCGCTTCGCCCGCCCCGCGCGCGACGGCGTAGGGCATCACGGTCGCCAGCATGTCGATGAGTTCCTGCGCGAGCGGTACCGGCTGTTGCGTCGCCGGATCGATCAGCGTGCCTTCCAGTCCGAAGCGGCAGGCCTGGAACTTGTTGTAGGTGTAGACCAGCGTCAGTCCTTTGTCGGGCGCCAGCTCCGGATGTTCGAGGAAATGCGCGCAAAGCGCCTGGGCGTAGGCGGCCAGATCGGCGGCGATCTGGATGGTGAGCGGCGTGTCGCAGACGCGCAGTTCGATGGTGCCGTACTCGGGCTTGGGCCGGATGTCCCAGTAGAAATCCTTCATGCTCTTGACGATGCCGTAGCCGCGCATCGTCTCGAAATACCGGTTGAAGGCCGCCCAGTCCTCGACGAAAGGCATGAAGCCCGACAGCGGAAAGGCGTTAATGACGTTCAGGCGCGAGGAATCGAACTGCGTGTCGGCGCCGAGCGAATAGGGCGAGGAGGCCGACAGCGCGATGAAATGCGGCACGTAGCGCGACAGCAGTTGCGTCACGCGCACCGCCTCGTCGCCGGTCGGCACGCCGATGTGCACGTGCTGGCCGAACACCGTGAACTGCTTGGCCAGATAGCCGTACAGCTCCTGCAGGTGCAGAAAGCGCGGCGTGTCGTAGATGCGCTGTTCGCTCCATTTCTGGAAGGGATGCGTGCCGCCGCCGGCGATCGCGATATTGAGCCGCTCGGCCTCGTCGGCCAGCAGCGCGCGCAGGATGTTCAGCTCGTGCAGCGCCTGGGCGTGGGTATCGCACACGCCGGTGCTGATCTCGATCATGCTTTCGGTGATCTCGGGCTTGATCTCGCCCGGATGCTCGCGCTTGGCCAGCGCCGCGAGCAGATCGGGCGCCGCGCGCGTGAGGTTGTAGTCGCGCGTGTTGACGAGCTGCAGTTCCAGCTCGATGCCGAGGGTCAGCGGCTGCGAGGGAGTGAATGCCAGCGTTTCGCTCATGTCAGGCCCTCGTCTCGGGACTCGCTTCGCCGGCGCGGCGCAAGGCGTATTGTGTCGCGATCGGTCCCAGCAGTTCCAGGATCACCACCGCGGCCAGCACCACCGGCGCGATGCTCTCGGCGAGCTGCGGATAGAGGCCGGAGGTCTCATGCACCATCACCACCGCCAGCCCCGACATCGGCGCCAGCGCTACCGCAAGCAGCGTGGCATGGCGCAACGACAGGCCGACCAGTGGGGCGAGCAGCATGACGCCGACCGCCTTGCCGATCCAGCGGACTATCACGAATGCAACCGCCGCACCGCCCACCGCGGCGAGCAGCCGCAGATCCAGCATCGCGCCGGTCACCACGAACAGGATGACGTAGAAGAGCTGCCCCGCGCGGCCGAAGTCCACGACGAGGAAATGGTGTTCGCGGTCGAGGTTGCGCACCATCGCCCCGAATGCGAGCAGCGCGAGCAGCACCGGCACTTTCAGCGCCACGGCCACGCCGACGGTCAGCACCACCATGGCGATCACGACCGCGTACTGGCGCTCCGCCCCCTTGCCGACGAAGGCGACGATGCGCAGCGTGATCCAGCCGGCGACGAACGCCACCAGCAGCGAGGCCGCGAGCAGATAGAGCGGATGCAGCAGGATGGAGGCGATGCCGCCCTGGTATTCGAGATGCACCCAGGGCAGCAGCATGGTCAGCACGACGAAGGCGAGCACGCTGTTGATGGCGACGAGGATGAGCGCGCGTTCGGTGATCTGTCCTTCCGCACGCAATTCCGCGGAGACGCGCATCACCACCGCCGGCGAGGTGGAAGCGGCAATGGCGCCGCCGACCGAAGCGGGCAGCGCGGCGTAATCGAAGGCGTAACGCAGAACGAAGAAGACGGCCAGCGCCGCGCACAGCGACTCGACCACGCCCATGAGCACCAGAGCGGGCGTGCGCCGCAGCCAGCGCAGATCGATGCGCTGCCCCAGCTCGAACAGGATCATGCCCATCGCGATGTCGATGAACACCCGCAGTTCGCCGAGCAGCGTGGTCCCGATCAGGCTGAGCGCGCCGGGACCCAGCAACAGGCCCGCTGCGGCATAGCCGGTTATGCGCGGCAGGCGCAGATAGCGGTTGACCGCCTCGCCGCCGGCGATCCCCGCCAGCAGCAGCACTCCCACCCAGATCATCGGGTTGGCGGGAATGGGCCAGCCGGGAAGAAAGAACGTGTCCGCCATGCTCGTCGTTGTTGGAACCGTGTGGAGCGGGCAAATACGTAAGAATGGGGGGCAGGCCGACACCCGCGCGGGCGCAAGCGTA
>QGUL01000381.1 GCA_003242425.1 Pseudomonadota bacterium
CCGCCACATCACCGCCGGTATTCAGCACAGCATCGTCGGCGATCGCCGCCGTGGCGTCCTGCTTGGTGATGTTGACGCTGACGGAGGAACCGAGCTTGACCGGACTGCCCGAAGTGCTGCCGGCTTTCTGATTGGCCCTGTCGGACGCCTGGTTGGACTTCCCCGCCGCCCAGCTTGCCGCCGCGCCGGCCGCATCGAGCGCGCCGAACACGACCTTGGACGCGATACCGTCGCCCGTCGTGGCCGCGGAAGAACTGCGGTTCTTCGAAGTCGCCGAATCCGCGATAACGGAGATCGCGCCTGCCGCCTCGACGTCCGCACCCAACGTCGCGCTCACAGCGGTGTCGATCTCCGACACCGCCACCGCCAATCCCACGACGCCGTTGCCGTTCGCCCATGCCCCCGCCGTCACCGCGAAGTCGTTCTCGTCCTTCGCCTTGAGCGACAGGCTGCCGGCGTCGATGTTCGCGCCTTGAGCGATCTCGGCGGAAGTCTCCACATCGACGTGTCCGATCGCCAGCGTAGTGGAGAAATAGGAACCGCTGTTGTCGGAAAAGGAATAGGCCGAGACATCGAGTGTGTTCTCGCTGCTCGCTTGTACGTTCAGCGCACCACCGGCCTTGATGCTCGCGCCGCTTGCAATCTCGGCCTTCGCCTCGCCCGTGAGCTCGCCGTACACGGCCGCCAACTGGCCCGGGGTGACGGCCAGGAATGTCGCCTGAATGGACGTCGCCGTGCGGGTCGAGGAGGAGGTGATGTTCACGTCGCCGCTGGCGACGATGTTCGCCCCGTTGGCAATGGTGACGGCCGAGTTCGCGTTCGCACCGACGAGACCGACGTTGAATCCGGCCGCCATGCCGAGGATGGTGTCGAGCGCGGTGGTGACGATCCCTTCGACACTGGTCCACTCGGTGATCGCCTGCGCGTCGGACTTGATGGTGATGTTGCCGCCGTGCAAGGTGCCTGCGACCTTGATGCCGGCGCTCGCGTTCGCCAGACCGAAGGCTTGTTCGTCCTTGTGTACGGCCTCGAGGACGATGTCACCGGCCTTGAATTCGGAGCCTTCCTCGACGAAGGACAGGAGCCGGGCACCGGCCTGAATGTCGATGTTCGGCGCCTTGATGGTGATGTTGCCCGAGTCGCCAGTTGACGCCGTCGCCAGGCTGTCCGGGTCCGCGTCCTCTTCCACCTGACGCGTATTGATCACCACATCGCCGAGGATCGTGATCTTCTCGTCGGCCGTGAAGGTCGCGTCGCCGCCGTGTTTGTACACGCTCTGCTCGATGACCAGCTCATCGGGATCGATGAGGAAATGCCCGTGCTGTCCGCGCTCCGAAGCGGTATCGACGGTGATGTTGCGGACCGTCACCTGCTTGTCCGCACTGAGCTCGATGAAGCCGCCCGCCCCCTGCCCGCGGCCGCGCGACACCAGCACCGTGTCCTCCGCTCGCGCATTCCGGTCGCCCCAGACCAGAATGCCTCCGCCGTCCGCGTCCTCACCGCTTGCCGTCGCATCAAGGCGCGCGCCGGAGAGCCGTACATCGTTCTGCGCCGTGACCAGAATGCCGCCGCTCGAACCGCCGCCCACCCCATCGGCACGCAGGCTGCCGGCAATATCGATATCACCCTTGGAGACGATGTGAATGGCTCCGCCAGACTCCACCATCTCCACCTCGGCGCCGTCCCCGAGGTTCACGGCAATCGCCGCTGCCGCCGCATCGCCGCTCACCAGATGCGCGCCCGCATCGACCGTCACTTGCGCACCCTGCAACGCGATCCCGCCAGGCGCGTTCACCTTGCCCCGAATGGTGATCAACCCCTCCGGCGACTGCGGCGCATTGCCCGACAGCAGCCGATCGACCGCAGCATCGCTGATGTTGCCGCCCGCATCGATCAGCTGATTCATGAACGCAGCCGTCGGCGTCGACACCGTCAGCTTGCCGACGTTGACCACCCCGCCCTCGCCCACCACGAATCCCTGCGGACTGGCGAAGAAGACGTTGCCGCCGATCTTGCCGCTCGCATAAAGACTGTTGAGCGTGCCGTGAATCTGGGCCTTGCTGTCGACCAGGTTGATGAGGTTCTGCGTGCCGGCCGGCAGGTGCAGGTTGGCAATATGCCCGTTGTTGACGACGAACTGGCTGAAGGCGTTGAAGGCGTTGACGCCGCGCGTGGTGGCGGTGTGCACATCGGTCACGACGCCGTTGGCCGTGACGGTGGTGGCAGTGCGCCCGTTGGGAACGATCTGCGCGGCTGCGGGGTGGGCTAGGCCCGCCCCCAGGGCAAGCGCAACCAGGTGCGCGATGGGCTTGCGGTTGGGAATCCAGTCCGCACTCAAGCAACGTTTGCGGCGAAACTCCTCGCGCAGAGCGTGCGAGCGCGTTTCGCGCGTGTGGCTGAGTCGGGTACCGCTGTGTGCATTCTTCTTCATTGTTGCACCCACCCCTCCGCCGCCCTTGTGGACCGGCGGTTCTTGAAGGGTTTGCGGCGCAAGCGGGCCGGCGGGGGGAACCAAAGGGGGCGGAGGGGGGG
>QGUL01000382.1 GCA_003242425.1 Pseudomonadota bacterium
AGAAAACGGGGGAAACCCACCCACAGCAAAGCAAAGGGAAAAAGGTGGTGCAGGTTGGCGCCCGGCCGCACGGCCAGGGCGGGCGGGGAGGGAATGAGGGAAAAGGTGATGACCAGGGCGACGAGCAGCCAGCCGCAGCAGCGCCACGTGCGTTCCAGTGCGTCCATACCGTCGTCCGCGGACATACCCAAAAACAAGGGCCGGCGGTGCCGGCCCTCGGGAATTGGTGGAGACGAGGAGGATCGAACTCCCGACCTTCGCATTGCGAACGCGACGCTCTCCCAGCTGAGCTACGTCCCCAGAATTGGAAGCGATTTTACCCGTGCCGCGCCCTTGGCACAATTGCCGGAAGCGCCGGTCCGATTCCTGCAGCCCGCTCCTCGAGGATTCATACATGAAACGCAGAACCTTTCTGGCCTTCGGCGGTTCGCTCGCCCTGATCGGCTGCGCGGGACGTTCGGTACCGCGCGGCGTTTACGAGCCCACCGAGGTCGAAGCCCCGGCCTACCGCGCGGGCGATCGCTGGACCTACCGTCGCACCGACGGCTACAACGGCCTGCCGCGCGGCATCCTGACCCGCAGGGTCAGCGCGGTAACGGAAGGCGGCTATGTGATCGAGCTGCGCGATGAGGAGGGGCGGCTCATCGACGAGGCGCGCTTCACCCGCGAGGGCTTGCAGCAGGCGGGCACCTTCAGCGAGGACGGGCCGATGATCGGCCGCTGCGAGCCGGCCTACCGCAAATACGATTTCCCGCTGGCGTCGGGCAAACGCTGGCAGCAGGCCTTCTATCTGCACCGCAGCGATCCGGGCGGCCTGCGCAATTACGTGAGCATGTCGGCGGCCGTGGAAGGCTGGGAAGAAGTGACCGTCGGTGAGCGCAGTTATCGCGCGCTGGTGATCCGCCGCGCGCTGAATCTCGGTCAGAAAAGCTTCTGGGAGAGCACGCTGTACCGCTACGAGACCGAGTGGTATGCGCCGGCGCTGCGCAGTTTCGTGCGCCTGGAGACGCGTGAGGAGTTCTACCGCCAGCGCCAGCGCGGCCTCGGCGCGCTGGAAAACGGCGACCGCTTCATCTACGAGCTGCTGTCTTTCGAGCCGGCCGGCTAGGTCCCGTCGCCCCCGGAACGCGCCGCGCGCATGAGGCGGTCGTTCACCGCCGCCCAGGCGGGGGTCTGCGGCGGCTGTTCGACGAGGATCAGCTCCGCCCCGGTGGCGTCCAGCGCGCGCAGATTCGCGTACAGCTCGCGCGCGTACTGGCTCGCCACGGCGGGCATCACCCGCACGAGCTGCGGCGACAGACGCGGCACGTTGATCTCCAGCGCCAGCACGGCAACCCGCCGCCCGCGGTGGCTGGCGAGCAGCTCGATCATTTCGGTGCGCTTGACCAGACGCACTGCGGCCTTCGGCGCATAGTGCTTGTCGAGGCTGCCCGGCGCGCGCGGCGCATCCGCATCCGGCCCCGCGGGCGCCACGCCCAGCACTTCTTCGATCTGCGCGGCGGTGATGGCGCCGGGCCGCAGCAGGCGCGGCGTCTCGCCCGTCACGTCGACGATCGTGGATTCGATGCCGACGGCGGGCGCCTCGCCGTCGAGAATCAAGGGCGCGTGATGGCCGTAATCGGCCGCCACGTGCTGCGCGGTGGTGGGACTCACGCGGCCGAACTTGTTGGCCGAGGGAGCGGCGATGCCGCCGCCGAAGGCTTCCAGCAGCTTGCGCGCCACGGGATGCGAAGGCACGCGCAGGCCCACGGTGTCCTGCCCGCCCGTGACCACGTCCGGCACCTCGGGCCGCCGCCGCAGGATGAGCGTGAGCGGCCCCGGCCAGAAGCGCTGTGCGAGCGCGCGCGCCGCCGGAGGAATCTCCGCGGCATAACGCTCGAGCTGGCCGGCATCGTGGAGATGGACGATGACCGGATGGTCGGCCGGCCGGCCTTTGAGCTTGAAGATCTTGCGTACCGCCTCGGGATTGTCCGCGTCGGCGCCCAGGCCGTACACCGTCTCGGTGGGGAAAGCGACCAGTTCGCCGGCACGCAGGGCCGCAACGGCGCGCGCGATGCCCTCCTCGTCGGGCGCGATGATGGTGCTGGGCGGCTGTGCCGGCGCAGCCGCCTCGGGCGCGGCCTCGGATTCGAGCGCCGGCGTATTCGCTTCCAGTTCGCTCACAGCGCGACCCTCGAACCGGTCAGTTTCTCCAGCACTTCGTTGTAGCGCTCGGCGGTCCGGCGCAGCACGTCCTCCGGCACCCGGGGCGGCGGCGGTTGCTTGTTCCAGCCGCTTTGTTCGAGCCAGTCGCGCACGATCTGCTTGTCGTACGAGGGCGGGCTGATGCCGACGCGGTATTGCGCCGCGTCCCAGAAGCGCGAGGAATCGGGCGTCAGCGCCTCGTCCATCAGATAAACCTTGCCCGATTCGTCGGTACCGAATTCGAACTTGGTATCGGGGATGATGACGCCCGACGTCGGCGCATATTCGGCAGAGGTCCTGTGGAGCTCGCGCGTGGGCTCGTGCCCCGGCCGCGGGTAATGG
>QGUL01000383.1 GCA_003242425.1 Pseudomonadota bacterium
ACCTGGTAGAGCACGTAGGGCAGCGCCAGCACGAAGCCGACCAGTGCGGAGACCTTGAGCGGCACGAGGAACACGCCCACCACGTCGGTGGCGATCATCTGCCCGCCCTGCGGGAGGGCGGCAAGCAGCGGTTCGGCGAACAGGGTGTAGAGCTTTTGCGAACCGGGCCAGCCGAAAGCCGCCGCCAGGAACATCACCAGCACGGCGAGCAGCGACTTGACCACCCGCGAACGCAATTCGATGAGGTGGGAGAGGAAACTTTCCTCGTGGCTCATGGCTCGGTCTTGGCGTCCTTGGACGCTTGCGGCGCGTCGGCCTCCTGCGCGTCATCGGCCAGCGAGGCCACGGACTGCTGGATCTCGTTCTCGGCGGCACGCACGTCGGAGGCGAGCTGGCGGACCGAATCCTCCACGCCGCGCGCGGCCTGTTCGAACTCGGCGCGCAGCTTGCGCAGTTCCTGCAGCTCCATTTCGCGGTTGATGTCAGCCTTAACGTCGTTGACGTAACGTTGCATGCGGGCGAACAGATGACCGGCCGTGCGCGCGACCTTGGGCAGCCGCTCCGGGCCGATCACCACCAGCGCCACGACGGCGATGACTATCAATTCAAAGAAGCTGATATCGAACATGAACCGGCCCCGCCTTACGGCGTTTGCCGCGCCATCCGCCTAAACAAAGACGCCGGGCGGCCCCGGCATCCGTCGTCAGCCCTGCGGGCGCGCCCGCCGGGCATGTGCCGCGCGCCCGCGCGACTCAGACCTTGCTGCTTTCTTCCTTTTTGACCTCGGCATCGATGGTATGCCCGGTCACCTGCTGCGGCGGATTGGCCTCCTCGCTCGCCCCGCGCATGCCTTCCTTGAACCCCCTGACCGCGCCGCCGAGGTCCGCGCCGATGTTGCGCAGCTTCTTCGTGCCGAATACCAGCATGACGATCAACAGGACGATCAACCAATGCCAGATGCTGAAAGTACCCATAGCCGTGCTCCTCTAATCGCGCCGCAGCATCGGCCCCAGCGCGCTCGGTCCGCCGAGAATGTGGACATGCAGATGATACACCTCCTGCCCGCCGACCCGGCCGGTATTGATGATGGTGCGGAAACCGTCGTTCAAGCCGTGCTCCTTGGCCAGTTTAGGCACCAGGACCATGATTTTGCCCAGCACCGTCTGATGCTCGTCAGTGCATTCGGCAAGCGAAGCGACGTGAAGTTTCGGAATGACCAGGAGGTGGACGGGCGCAAGCGGCCGGATGTCATGAAAAGCCATGACGTCCCCGTCCTCGTACACCTTGTTGCTCGGCAGCTCGCCGCGCACGATCTTGCAGAAGATGCAGTTCTGTTCGGACATGGCTGTTTCGGCGTTTCCTGCTAGATAGCGAAGCGTCCCGGCGACTTTAGCAGCTTCCGGCCGGCTCAGCGCCGCTCGGCGTCCACACGCGCATCATGGGCACGCGCCGCCTTCTCGTCCAGTCCCGAAAGCCCCTCGCGCCGTGCAAGTTCCTCGAACACGTCCTCGGGACGCAGGCCGTAGTGCGCCAGCGCCACCAGGCAGTGGAACCACAGATCGGCCATTTCGGCGACGATCCTGGCGCGATCGCCGTCCTTGGCCGCCATCACGACCTCGGTCGCTTCCTCGCCCACTTTCTTGAGGACCGCGTCCTCGCCCCTGGCGAGCAGGCGCGCGACGTAGGAACGCTCCGGATCGGCGCCGCGGCGGCTCTCCACCACCTCGGCCAGGCGCTGCAAGACGTTGTCGTTGCTCATGCTTTGTTCCGGTAAATGGCGGCCGGGTCCTTCAACGGCTGCTCCACCGTGACCCAGCGGCCGTCGATGAGGCGCTGGTAGAAGCAGCTCGGCCGGCCGGTATGGCAGGCGATCCCGCCCGTCTGCTCGACCAATAGCAGCACCACGTCGTTGTCGCAATCGAGGCGGATTTCGCGCACCCGCTGGACGTGACCCGATTCCTCGCCCTTGCGCCACAGCCGCCCGCGCGAGCGCGAGAAATAGACCGCACGGCCCGTCGCCGCGGTTTCCGCCAGGGCCTCGCGGTTCATCCAGGCGAACATGAGGATACGCCCGGTGCGGTCGTCCTGGGCGATGACCGGCACCAGGCCGTCGGCGTTCCAGGCCACCGCGTCAAGCCAGTCCCCGCTCATCGCCGCACCTCGATGCCGCGCGCCGCCATCAGGTCCTTGGCCTGCGCGACGGTGTATTCGCCGAAATGGAAGATGCTCGCGGCGAGCACCGCGTCGGCCCCGCCCTTGAGGATGCCGTCGGCCAGATGCTCGAGATTGCCGACTCCGCCGCTTGCGATCACCGGGATGCCGACCACGTCGGATACCGCGCGCGTGAGTTCCAGATCGAAGCCTTCGCGGGTGCCGTCGCGGTCCATGCTGGTGAGCAGGATCTCGCCAGCGCCCAGCGACTCGACCTTGCGCGCCCATTCCACCGCGTCCAGCCCGGTGGCATTGCGCCCGCCGTGGGTGAACACCTCCCAATGCCCGTCCGCGCGCTTGGCGT
>QGUL01000037.1 GCA_003242425.1 Pseudomonadota bacterium
CTTTGTCCTGGCAGTAGGCGTTGTTTTTGCCGCGCTGGGTGCGGCCGCGCTCGTCGCCGGCGAGCAGCATCGGCACGCCCTGCGAGAGCAGCAGCGTGGCGAGCATGTTGCGCTTCTGCTGTTCGCGCAGCGCCTTGATCTGCGGATCGTCGGTCGGTCCTTCGACGCCGCAGTTCCAGGACAGGTTGTGGTCGTGGCCGTCGCGATTGTCCTCGCCGTTGGCCTCGTTGTGCTTTTCGTTGTAGGAAACCAGATCGTGCAGCGTGAAGCCGTCGTGCGAGGCGATGAAGTTGATGCTCGAATAGGGCCGCCGGCCGCCGCGCCCGTAGAGATCGCTGGAGCCGGTGAGCCGCGTGGCGAATTCGTGGATGATGCCGCCGTCGCCTTTCCAGTAGGCGCGCATGGTGTCGCGGTACTTGTCGTTCCATTCCGCCCAGCCGATGGGGAAGTTGCCGACTTGGTAGCCGCCCTCGCCCAGATCCCAGGGTTCGGCGATGAGCTTCACCTGCGAAAGCACCGGGTCCTGGCGGATGATGTCGAAGAACGCGCCCAGGCGGTCGACTTCGTGGAGCTCGCGCGCCAGCGCCGAGGCGAGATCGAAGCGGAAGCCGTCGACGTGCATCTCCGTCACCCAGTAACGCAGGCTGTCCATGATGAGCTGCAGCGAGCGCGGGTGCTGCATGTTGAGGGTGTTCCCGCAACCGGTGTAATCGTTGTAGTAGCGCGGGTTGTCCGGCACCAGGCGGTAGTAGGAGGCGTTGTCGATGCCGCGGAAGGACAGCGTCGGCCCCATATGATTGCCTTCGGCGGTGTGGTTGTAGACCACGTCGAGGATCACCTCGATGCCCGCCGAGTGCAGCGTCTTCACCATGGTCTTGAATTCCGCCACCTTGCCGCTTGCCGAATAGCGCGCCTCGGGCGCGAAGAAGCCGATGGTGTTGTAGCCCCAGTAGTTGGACAGCCCCTTCTGCACCAGATAGCGGTCGTCGACGAAGCTGTGCACGGGCATCAGCTCCACCGTGGTGACGCCCAGCCGCCTGAGATAGTCGACCACCGGCGCGGTGGTGAGCCCCGCGTAAGTGCCGCGCAAGGCGGGCGGCACGTCCGGGTGCTGCATGGTGAAGCCGCGCACGTGCAGCTCGTAGATCACCATGTCGTCCCAGGGAATCTTCGGCCGCCGGTCTTCGCCCCAGGTGAACGCAGGATCGATGACCTTGCATTTGGGCATGCCGCCCGCGCTGTCGCGCCGGTCGAAGGACAGGTCTTCGCGCTTGTTGCCGATCTGGTAGCCGAACAGCGCGTCGCTCCAGCGCAGACTGCCGACGATGTTGCGCGCGTAGGGGTCGAGCAGCAGCTTGTGGGGGTTGAAGCGATGCCCTTCCTCGGGTTTGTAGGGCCCGTACACGCGGTAGCCGTACAGCAGACCGGGGCGCGCTTCCGGCAGATAGCAGTGCCAGATCTGCTCGGTGCGTTCCTTCATGGTGATGCGCTGCACCTCGCGCCGGCCGGCGGCATCGAAGAAACAGAGCTCCACTTTCTCCGCGTGTTCGGAGAACAGCGCGAAATTCACCCCTTCCCCGTCCCAGGTCGCACCCAGCGGGTAGGGTTTGCCCGGCCAGACGGCCGTGACGGGCTGGACGGCAAGACGCGTGCTCATTCGTAGGCGTCGGCGCGCGACATGATCTCGGCCATCGGCACCACCACGATGCCCGATTCGGTGACGTGGTAGCGCGCGGCGTCGGCCGCGCGGTCGTAGCCGATGCGTTCGCCTTCGCCGATGATGTTGTAGCGGTCGATGATCGCCCGGCGGATGCGCGCGCCGCGCGAAATGACGCAGTAGTCCATGATGATCGAATCCTCTACGACCACATCATCGGCGATGCTCACTTCGCGACGGATGATCGAGTTGCGTATGGTGCAGCGGCCGTAGCGCCCGCCCGCGCCGATGTGACTGTTCTCCACCCGGGTGTCGAAGAGACTTGCAGGCGGTCCCTGGTAGTTGCTCGAGCGGATCTGCCACTGGCGGTTGAAGAGCTGCAGACGCGGCTCCGGCCCCAAGGTGTCCATGTTCGCATCGTAGTAGGCATCCAGCGTGCCCACGTCGCGCCAGTAGGCCGGCTCTTCGTAGGGGCGCACGCCAGGGATGCGGTTCTTGGAGAAGTCGTAGGCGTAGACGCGGTGCGTCTTCATCAGCGTCGGGATGACGTCGTGGCCGAAGTCCTTCTCGCCGCGCTGCTTGGCGGCGATCAGCGCCTCGATGAGCACTTCCGCATCGAAAAGGTAGTTGCCGGTGGAAGCCAGGGCGTAGCCCGGACGGTCCGGCATTTCCGGCGGGTCCTTGGGCTTTTCCACCCAGCTCGTGATGCGTCCGTCCTGCGCCACGCCCATGATGCCGAAGCCCTGTGCCTGCTCGCGCTTCACCGGCACCGCCGCCACCGAGACGTCGGCTTTGTTGGCACGGTGCGCCTCGATCATCTGCCGCACGTCCATGCGGTAGACGTGGTCGGCGCCGAATACGGCGACCAGGGTGGCGCGCGCGTCGCGGATCAGGTTGATGTTCTGGTAGATGGCATCGGCCGTGCCCTGGAACCACTCCGGCCCCTCGCGCATCTGCGGCGGCACCACGGTGACGAAGTGACGTGGAAAGATCGGCGACAGCACCCAGCCGTTGCGGATGTGCTCGATCAGCGACTGCGATTTGTATTGCACGAGCACATAGATGGAATAGATGCCGGAGTTGACCAGGTTCGACAGCACGAAATCGACGATGCGATAACGGCCGCCGAAGGGCACCGCGGGTTTCGAGCGCGGCACGGTGAGCGGCGACAGCCGCGTGCCCTCGCCGCCCGCCAGCACCATCGCGAGGACGTTTTCGTTGCGCGTGATCATGACCTTCTCCTTTCCGCGCCGCATGCGCGAGCCGGCAAGCGCCGACGATCGGGCGGTACGATGCCACTCTAATGCATCGGTCTCGGCTCGGCCAGTTCCAGCAGTCCGCCGATCGGCACATCAAGCCAATCGGGCCGGTGATCCAGTTCGTAGCGCACCTCGTAGAGCGCTTTCTCGATGATGAACAGCTCCAGCAGGTCGCGCAACGCGACGGGATCGCGCGGCACCGAGTCGATGTGCGCGGTCGTCTGCCTGTAGCCTTCGATGAACGCGGCCGTGACCACGCGCCGCCACTCCCGCGCGGCGTCGAGCAGGCTCGTCTGCCGCTCGACGGCGCCCGCGCCCAGGCGGGTCAGCACCGTACGCGCGCAATAGTCGGCCGAACGCACCATGCCCGCCACGTCGCGCAAGGGGCAGTGCTTGCGGCGCCGTTCGGCGAGCGGCCGGCCCGGTTCGCCTTCGAAATCCACGAACAGATAGTCCTTCTGCGCGATCAGCACCTGGCCGAAATGCAGGTCGCCGTGATAGCGGGTCTTCATCAGGCCGTCCGCGTGCAACTGCAGCGCGTCCAGCCGTTCGATCAGGCGCAGACGTAAGGCCAGCACCCGGTCCACCAGCGCGCGCATCGTCTCCGGCAGCGAACTGCGCCGGCGCTCGAGCTGGTCGAAAGTCATCACCAGTTCGTCGCGCACGTGGGTGCGCCAGCTCTCGATCTCCTCGGCGGTGACGGGCTCGGGGTCGAAAGCCGGCTCGCCGGTCGTGCGCGCAAAGGCTTCGTGCAACTGGCCGAGACGCCTGCCCAGGCGGTGCGCCTGAGCGACGAAGAAGGCGTGCAGATTCTGTTCCTCCCGCCGCTCCACGGGTTCGGTCTGCACGCCGAAAGCGGCGAGATAGCGCTCCAGGTAATCGAGCGAGTAATCCCACAGACTGCCCTGGTTCTCGACGTAGGCCTGCAGCACCGCGAGCGTGACGCGCTCGCCGTCGGCCGCCACGTATTCCAGCGCGCCCGCCACCGGCGCGATGTGCGGGAAAGGCGCGCTGACGGTCAGGAAACGGCCGATCTCCAGTTCCGGGTTCACACCGGCCTGCAGCCTGCGATAGCCTTTGAGATAGGCGCGGTTGCCGAAGAACACGCCGGTATTGGTCTGTTCCGTCGGCGGCTGGCGCACGTCCTCGTCCAGGCCGTCGGCGAGTTGCGCGAAGACCGGCGTGGAGGAAAAGCTCAGCCGTCCGTGGCCGAAGGCGATCTCGCGGTTCTCGCCCATGGCGCGGGCGAGCGCGCGGCAGAACCTGGGATCGCCGAAGGCGCTGTGGAGAATGCCGACCTTGGCCTTCTGCCGCACGCGCGCCAGGGCTGCCGAACCGTATTCGGCGGCGGGATCGTAACCGGGCTGTTCCCAGGCGATGCCCAGCGGCAGGAAATACACCTGCGCGGGCGCGTCCTCGAGCTCGACGCGCACGAAGGTGAACAGCCACTCGCCGCCGTCGGGCGAACGCCATTCGCCTTCCTCGATGATGCTGATGTCGGCGATGCGATGGCCCTTGGCCGCGAACCAGCGTCGCGACTGCAGATGCGGCAGCAGCACTTCGCGCTGCAACTGCTCGCGGCTGCGCGAGGCGATGGCGCGGCGCACATCGCTCGCGCTGCCGCTGCCCATGAAGAAGGTGCGCCAGCCTTCCAGCAGCACGAGCGTGGGCAGGTCGCTGTGCACTAGGCGCTGCTCGTGCCATGCGGGCGGCGGCGCATCTGTCGCCAGACGGAAGACGTAGTAACCGTAGCCGGGCAGGGTCAGCAGATAGGGCAGCTTGCCGATCGGCGGGAAGGAGACGCGGCCCAGCACTTCCACCGGCACGCGATTCTCGAACTTCGACAGATCGAGCTCCACCGCCTGCGGATAGCGCGAGAGATTGGCGACGCACAGGATGGTTTCGTCGCGGTATTCGCGCAAGTAAGCGAGCACCTTGCGGTTGCCCGGCTCGAGGAAGTGCAGGCTGCCGCGTCCGAAGGCCTTGTAGCCCTTGCGCATGGCGATCATGCGCCGCGTCCAGTTGAGCAGCGACGAAGGATTGCGCGCCTGCGCCTCGACGTTCACCGCCTGGAAACCGTAGACCGGGTCCATGATCGGCGGCAGATAAAGACGCTGCGGGTCGGCGCGCGAGAAACCGGCGTTGCGGTCGAAGCTCCATTGCATGGGCGTGCGCACGCCGTTGCGGTCGCCGAGATAGATGTTGTCGCCCATGCCGATCTCGTCTCCGTAGTACACGACCGGTGTGCCCGGCAGCGTGAACAGGAGGAACGACATCAATTCGATCTTCGCGCGGTCGTTGTCCATCAGCGGCGCCAGCCGCCGGCGGATGCCGACGTTGAGCCGCATGCGCGGATCGGTGGCGAAGATCTCGTACATGTAATCGCGCTCGCGGTCGGTGACCATTTCGAGCGTGAGCTCGTCGTGGTTGCGCAGGAAGATCGCCCACTGGCAGTTGGGCGGGATGTCCGGCGTCTGGCGCATGATCTCGATCACCGGATAGCGGTCCTCCTGGGCGATGGCGAGGAACAGCCGCGGCATGAGCGGGAAGTGGTAGGCCATGTGGCATTCGTCGCCGTCGCCGAAGTATTCGCGCACGTCCTCGGGCCACTGATTCGCCTCGGCGAGCAGCACTTTGCCTTTGTAGTTCGCGTCGAGCTGCCTGCGGATCTCCTTGATGATGGCGTGCGTCTCGGGCAGGTTCTCGTTGATGGTGCCTTCGCGCTCGACGAGGTAGGGGATGGCGTCGAGGCGGAAGCCGTCCACGCCCATGTCGAGCCAGAAGCGCATGATGCGGATCACCGCCTTCAGCACGTGCGGATTGTCGAAGTTGAGGTCCGGCTGATGGCTGAAGAAGCGGTGCCAGTAATGCGCCTGCGCCACCTCGTCCCAGGCCCAGTTCGACTTCTCGGTGTCGGTGAAGATGATGCGCGTACCGGCGTACTTGTTGGGGTCGTCGGTCCAGACGTAGAAGTTGCGCTTGCTGGAACCCTTGGGCGCGCGTCTGGCAGCCTGGAACCAGGGATGCTGGTCGGAGGTGTGATTGACCACCAGCTCGGTGATCACCCGCAGGCCCCGCCGGTGCGCTTCGCGCACGAACTGACGGAAGTCCTGGCGCGTGCCGTAGTCGGGATGGACGTTATGATAGTCGGAGACGTCGTAGCCGTCGTCGCGCATCGGCGAGGGATAGAAGGGCAGCAGCCACAGCGTGGTGACGCCCAGCTCCTGAAGATAGTCGAGCTTCTCGGTCAGCCCGCGGAAGTCGCCGATGCCGTCGTTGTTGGAATCGTAGAACGCCTTGACGTGCAGCTCGTAGATGATGGCGTCCTTGTACCAGAGGCCGTCGTCCGCCTCGGCGAGTTGCAGCAGTTTCGGTTCCGGTTGATCCACGCCTGACCGCTCAGAGGAAGTAGTCGAAATCCTGCTCGCGCCGCACCCGGCGCCGCAGCCGGAAGATGTGCGCCGGCGCGCGCTGCGGATCGAGGCTCACGTAGTTGCGGTTGCCGTGCCAGAGATAGCGCGCGCCGGTGAGCAGCTCGTGCATCTGATAACCGGCCGTGGCATCCAGGCCGAATTCGGCCGGGTCCAGCGTGACCCAGCCCGACTGGGTGTGATGGTAGTCCAGGTTCACCACCGTGAGGATGACATCCTCCTCGTCGCGCTTGGCGTAGGCCAGCAGGTGCTCGTTGTCGACTTCGAGGAAGCGCAGGCTGTGGTTGCGCTGCAGCGCCGGGTGTTCGTGGCGGATGCGGTTCACGCGGGCGATGAAGTCGGCGAGGCTGTCCTCGCGCCCGAGGTCCCAGTGACGCAGCTGGTATTTCTCGGAGTCCAGATATTCCTCGCTGCCGGGCTCGCGCGGTTTGTGCTCCATGAGCTCGAAGGCCGGGCCGTAGATGCCGTAGCTGGCGGACAGCGTCGCCGCGAGCACCAGCCGCGCCATGAACGCCGGCCGGCCGCCGTATTGCAGATGCTCGGGCAGGATGTCGGGCGTGTTGGGCCAGACGTTGGGCCGGAAATACTCGGCGCCGGGACCCCGGGTGAGTTCGGTGAAATACTCGGTCAGCTCGCGCTTGGTGTTGCGCCAGGTGAAGTAGGTGTAGGACTGCGTGAAGCCGAGTTTCGCCAGCCGGTGCATGACGCGCGGCCGGGTGAAGGCCTCGGAGAGGAACACCGTTTCCGGATGCGTCTTCTTGATTTCGGCGATACACCATTCCCAGAAGGGGAAGGCCTTGGTGTGAGGGTTGTCGACGCGGAAGATCGTCACGCCCTCGTCGATCCAGAAGCGGAAGACGCTCAACAGCTCCTGCCACAGGCCCTGCCAGTCCGGCGATTCGAAATCGAAGGGATAGATGTCCTGGTATTTCTTCGGCGGGTTCTCGGCGTATTGCACGCTGCCGTCGGGCCGTTTGCGGAACCACTCCGGATGCTCCTGCACGTAGGGATGATCGGGCGCGCACTGGAAGGCGATGTCGAGTGCGATGCGGATGCCCAGCTCGCGCGCGCAGGCGACTAAGCTGCGGAAATCGTCCATCGTGCCGAGTTCGGGATGAATGGCTTTGTGGCCGCCTTCGGCCGCGCCGATCGCCCAGGGGCTGCCCACGTCGTCGGGCTGCGCGACGAGGCTGTTGTTGCGTCCCTTGCGGTTCACCCGTCCGATGGGATGGATGGGCGGCAGATAGAGCACGTCGAAGCCCATGCGCTTCACATAGGGCAGACGCCGCTCGACGTCGCGCAAGGTGCCGTGGCGCCCAGGTTCGTCGGCCGCCGAGCGCGGAAAGAGCTCGTACCAGCTGCTGAAGACCGCGTGCGGCGGATCGACGACGAGGCGCAGCGGCTCGGAATAACAGGCGAAACGGCGGTCGGCATGACGCGCGGCCAGGGCGGCGAAGGTTTGGTCGAGCCCGATCGCCTTGAGCCCCTGCGGCGCGGTGCCGGCGCGCAGGCGCGCGGCCCAGTCGAGCAGCAGATCGCGATCGCCGGCGCCGGCGCGTTGCGCCGCCTCTTCGGCGAGCTGCGCCCCCACCAGCGCGGCGATGCGGATGTCGTCCGGATCGTCGCGGCGCGCGAGATCGCGGCGCCAGGACAGGAAATGATCGACCCAGGCCGCCACCCGGTACTCGTAGACGCCGGGCGAATCGACCGCGAAACAGCCGCGCCAGCGATCGTTGCCGACCGGCTCCATGGGCGTTTCCTTCCAGTCCTTTTCGCCGGCGCGGCGCCAATGCAACACCGCGGCGACGGCATCGTGGCCGTCGGCGAAGCAGTCGGCCTGTATTTCCACCAGGTCGCCCACGATCCGTTTGGCGGCGAAGCGGCCGCCATCGACCTGGGGCGTGACGGATTCGATGACGGCGCGGATGCGGCCGTCACGCCCGGCGATCGAAGGAACGTTCGCTTGCAAAGGGGCCTCCTTTCCCGGCGATCCGGCGCGAACGGCCGTGATCAATCCTGCTCGCCTTCGTAACGCAAGTAGAGCGCCGACAGCGGCGGCAGCGTGAGCGTGAGCGAATGCAGCCGGCCGTGGGCCGGGACCGGCGACGTGTGCAGACCACCCAGATTGCCCATGCCGCTGCCGCCGTAAAGGGTCGCGTCGCTGTTGAGGATTTCGCGCCAGTAACCGCGATGCGGTACGCCGACGATGTAGTTCTCGCGCGGCACGGGCGTGAAATTGCAGACGACGGCGATCGGACGGCCCGCGTCGCGCGGCTTGCGGATGAAGCTGAACACGCTCGTCTCGCTGTCGTTGGCGTCGATCCACTCGAAACCGTGCTGGTCGAAGTCGACCTGATGCAGCGCCGGCTCGGTCCGGTGCGCCCGGTTCAAGTCGGCGACCCAGCGCTGCAGGCCCGCGTGTTCTGGATACTGCAAGAGCTCCCACTGCAGCGCGCCGTCGTGATTCCATTCGTTGCGCTGCGCGATCTCGCCGCCCATGAACAGGAGCTTCTTGCCCGGATGCGCCCACATGTAGCCGTAGAGCGCGCGCAGGTTGGCGAACTGCTGCCAAAGGTCGCCCGGCATCTTGTTGATGAGGGAGCCCTTGCCGTACACCACCTCGTCGTGCGAGAAGGGCAGCACGAAGTTCTCGTTGAAGGCGTACATGAGCGAGAACGTCATTTCGTGGTGGTGGTACTTGCGGTGGATGGGGTCCTCGCGCATGTAATGCAGGGTGTCGTGCATCCAGCCCATGTTCCATTTCATGCCGAAGCCCAGCCCGCCCAGGTAGGTCGGCCGCGACACCATCGGCCAGGCGGTGGACTCCTCGGCGATGGTCTGCGTGTCGGGGAAATCGCGGTAGACCATTTCGTTCAGCGCGCGCAGGAAATGGATCGCCTCCAGGTTCTCGCGGCCGCCGTAGCGGTTGGGAATCCATTCGCCCGGCTTGCGCGAGTAATCGAGGTAGAGCATCGAGGCGACCGCGTCCACCCGCAAGCCGTCGATGTGGTAACGGTCCAGCCAGAAGCGCGCGCTGGAGAGCAGAAAGGCGCGCACCTCGTTGCGGCCGTAGTTGAAGATGTAGGAGTTCCACTCGGGGTGGAAGCCCTGGCGGGGATCGGCGTGTTCGTACAGATGCGTGCCGTCGAAATACACCAGGCCGTGCTCGTCGCCGGGAAAGTGCGAAGGCACCCAGTCGAGGATCACGCCGATACCGTTCCGATGCATGACGTCGACCAGGTACATGAAGTCCTGCGGACAGCCGTAACGCGAGGTGGGCGCGAAATAGCCGGTGGTCTGATAGCCCCAGGAACCGTAGAAGGGATGCTCGGTGACGGGCAGCAGCTCCACGTGGGTGAAACCGAGTTCGTTGACGTACTCGGCCACCCGAGGGCCGACCTCCGGGAAGCCGGCCAGGGGGCGGCGGGAACCGGGCGCCCACAAACCAAGATGAC
>QGUL01000384.1 GCA_003242425.1 Pseudomonadota bacterium
TTCTCTTTGTTTTCCTCGCCCGGCCCCACGTTGTCCTGCTGAGCCCCTTTGTGGAGAACGTCCGCCCCTTCCGGGAGACGCTTATCGAGGTGAGCTTCCGCACCGCGGCTTACCGCGGCATCGAGTGGCAGGCGAGCTGGACGATGTTCTACTGGGGCTGGTGGATTTCCTGGTCGCCCTTCGTCGGCATGTTCATCGCGCGGATTTCGCGCGGCCGCACCCTGCGCGAGTTCATCGGCGGCGCGCTGTTCGCACCCACGCTGGTCGGCTTCATCTGGTTCGCGGTATTCGGCAACACGGCGCTGCACATGGAGCTGTTCGGCGACGGCGGCATCGTCGAGGCGGTTCGCGAAAGCGTGCCCACCGCGCTGTTCGTGATGCTCGACAAGCTGCCCCTTGCCGCCATCACCACCACGCTCGCCACCATCGTGATCATGACCTTCTTCGTGACCTCGTCCGATTCGGGCTCGCTGGTGATCGATATCCTGGCCCACGGCGGCAATCCCAACCCGCCCGTGGCCACACGCGTCTTCTGGGGCCTGTCGCAAGGGTTCGTGGCCGCCGTGCTGCTGCTCGCCGGCGGACTCGCAGCGCTTCAGACGGCGGCCCTGGCCTCGGCCCTGCCGTTTTCCATCGTCATGATTTTCATGTGCGTCAGCCTGTACATGGCGTTACGCGCCGAGCCCGCCATGGACACCGAGGCGGGCGGCGCGTTCTCCCGCCAGATGCCGCTCGAGGGCGGCGCCGAGGCGAACGGCGAAGCGCCGCCGGACTGGCGCACCGAACTGCGCGCGCTCATGGGCCGACAGCCCGCGCAGCGCAAGGTCGCTCCTGAGATCGCGGCCTGCCGGGAACGCATCCGGGCGTTCATCGAAGAGGCGAACGAGGCCTTCCGCGAACTGGCGGAGGAACTGGCGCGTCACGGGCGTGAAACGACGATCAGCCGGCACGCCTACCAGATCACGCTGGTCGTGCTGCGCAACGGCCGCGAGGAGTTTTCGTACACGCTGCGCGGGCGCACCTTGCGCCGGGCCGCCTTCGTCTTTCCCCGGGTGTTTCTCGCCCATGACAAACCCTCGTGCCGCGTGGGCATCATCCGTGGCGGCCGCGTGGTGCACGAAGTGGATCTGGAAGGCTTCCACCGGCAGCGCATCTACCAGAATTTCCTCGTTGAATACGCAAAGTGGATCGGCTGGTGAGCTAGAAGTAGAAACCGATGTTGATGTTGAAGCGCCGATGCCACTCGTCGTTGCCGCCCCGGCCGAGCGCGGTGCCGTAATCCGGCCCCAGAAAGGGATGATGCTTGCCGAAGCCGAGGTCGGTGTAAACGAGCCAATTGCCGAGCGTCCACGCCGCGCCGATCAAATTCTGTCGACTGTGGGGAAAGCGGCCCGTGTCCTTGTGCAGCATGCTCCAGTCGAAATAGAGGGTGACTGTCTCGAGCGGACCGCGATTCACCGGCAGCCGGTAGCTCAAGCCGGCAACCAGGAACGTTCCCGCGGCGGCCACCTCGTAAGGCGCATCGTAGGCGCCCATCGTCACCACCTTGTCTTCAGCGCTTTTCAGCCGGTAGCGATAGCGGATGGCTTCCAGCTTCAGTCCCCAGCGGCCGTAGTTCCCCTGCGCATGCAGCGCCGCCGCCCAGCGACGGCCGGTCTTGTCGCTCAGCCGGTCCGGCACCTCCCCCGCAAGCACCGAGAGGCCGATCTCGGTCGATGCTTGCGCCCCGTGGCGCACAACCCGCGCGAGGCGGGCGACGGCCGTGTTGCGCTCCCGGTTGCCTGAAGCATCGGTCTCGACCACGTTGTAGGTGTAGCGCGCGCTGTCCTTACTCTGGCCGTGGCCGTCCGGTCCCGGCCGCAGATAGAACGCCAGGTGCGCGCGCCAATCGCCCCGTGAAGCCTCGTATTTCAGGCCGAGGTTGTACGCATCCTCCAGTCCGGCGTAATAGGGCAACTGGAAGAAGTAGGAATGGCTGGCAAAGGGCAGCGCGCCGAACGGCATTTTGTTCAGGCCCGCCTGAAACTCGTCCCCGCCCGCACGCCAGCCCAGCCAAGCGTGGCGCAGGAAATGAGTGTCCTCGCTGTCGCCGCCGAAGCGTTGCACGAAGCGGCCGTCCTTCGCCGCACGCGAGCGGTAATAACGGTATTCGGCGGACGCGACGAAGGCCCCGTCCCGGTAGTCAACGTTGATGCGCGCGGTATCGAAATCGAGCTTGCCGCGCCCGCCGTAGCCTGCGGTGTAATCGTTCTGGTGGTAATTGAAGCGCACCGCGCCGCCGAAGCTCCAGCCCGTCCGCTCCTCTTCGGCACAGACGAATCCGCCCCATAAGAGCATGCACAACAACAAAGCCGACCGCATCCGTTCTCCCTGTATAGCCTGCTGAATGCGCCCGGGCCGCGATGCCCGCCGCCAATCGGGCCGATTAACAGTTTGTATTGGCCCATTTAAATTCTCTAGGGTAGTGTCACAGTATGAGCCGCTCGTGCGTCGGGCGGCTGTCCTGGCC
>QGUL01000385.1 GCA_003242425.1 Pseudomonadota bacterium
GGCCTTCGCGCCCGCAGCCCAGGTGACGCCGAGCGGCGATTCCGGCGATATCCTGAACCTCCCGACCACGCTCACCTGGGGACCGAACAACAACAGCAGCCTGGTCGCCGGCAGTCCGGTGAGCGGCACCATCCAGACCAATGGCGCGCCCCAGCCGGGTGTGGCGCTGACACATAACAATTTCCCCATCGCACTGGGCGTGTCGCTCGACACCGCCACGCTGGCGAGCGTTCTGACGCTCACGCCGAGCGGCGGCGGCCCGACCATCGAGCTGCCCACGCTGTTGTTCGACATCTTGTTCATCGAGACCGAAAACTTCCCGGCCGGCGGCAACTGCCTGGGCGGCGGCATGGCGGGCAGCGGCGAGAACACCAACGGCTGCCAGGACATCTTCGTGCTCGCCAATCCGGAAATACTCGACACCGACATCACCTTCAATTTCGACGGTTTCGAATACGAGGTCATCGTAACCCCGACGGGTCTGGAATTCCTCACCGACGAGGCCTGCGCGGCGGTGGGCGAAGGGCCCGGCTGCCTGGGCTTCCTCACGCCGGAGAACACGCAGAGCATCTTCACCACCTTCTTCTCGATCCGGGTCGAGGTGGCCATTCCCGAGCCGCATGTGCTCGGCCTGCTCGGCATCGCGCTCACCGGTCTGGGACTTACCCGCCGGCGCCGCCGTTGAGCGTCTCTTCTGCGATCCCGCAAAGCCGCCTTCGGGCGGCTTTTTCATTGGCGTTGCACTCGTCAGCGTTCTTTACAGCGGCGTCGCAAAGCACCGACGTTTGCGCCCGCCGCGGGTTCTGAAAGTGACGTAAATCCATGACATCCCGACGCTTTCTCGTACTGGCACGGCCGCTGCAATCGTTCGGGCAAGCAGCGACGGGACCGGGTCTCATGGGGGGATTCGAAGGTTCGCGCCGCGTTTATTGGAGGATGGGATGAAACGACTGCTAAGACACGCGGCAGCCGCGCTGACAGCGGGTGCGTTGTCCATCGGTACCGCCCACGCGGTGCTGATCACTCAATGGGCTTACACCAACGAGGCGGGCTGGTCCTCGTTCACCGGGGAGGGCACCATCACGCCGAGCGGCAATTCGGGCTCGATCCTCGGTCTGCCGACCACCCTCACCTGGGGAACGAACAACACCAGCAGCCTGGTCGCCGACAGTCCGGTGAGCGGCATCATCTTCACCAACGGCGCGCCGCAGCAGGGCGTACCGCTCACGCACAACAACTTCGAGATCGCGCTGGGCATTTCGCTCACCAGCGCGACGCTGAGGGACGCGCTGCGTCTGCAGCCGATCGTGCCGCCCGGTGCGGCATTCGACGCCCCGACGCTGGAGTTCGACATTTCCTTCCTGGAAACTCCGAACGCGCCGGCGGGCGGCATCTGCGCGGACGGCAGCCCTGTCGCGAACGGCTGCCCGGACATCTTCGTGCTGAACAATCCGGGTGAGCTGGCTCCCGTCAGCTTCATCATCGACGACTACGAGTACACCGTCACCATCAACGCCGTCGGGCTGGGGCCCTTGAGCGACCAGGCCTGCGCGGCGGTGGGCGCCGGTCCGGGCTGCATCGGCTTCATCACGCCCGAGAACCAGGTCAGCACGCTGATGACCTTCTTCACCATCACCGCGCGGCAGATTCCCGAACCGGGGCTGCTGGGCCTGCTCGGCATCAGCCTCGGCGCGCTGGGCTTTTCCCGCCGCCGGATGAAGTAAGGCCCGCCCGCGCATGACAAGGCCGCCGCAGGGCGGCCTTTTTCGTGCAGCCATGCTAGGCTTGGCGGCCTTTCGCGCCGTCCCTTCATGGCCCTGCTGCACTTCTTCGCCACCTGTCCGCGCGGGCTCGAACCCCTGCTCGCCGACGAGCTCGCCGCCGTCGGCGCAAGCGACATCGCCACTACCGGCGGCGGCGTGGCCTTCAGCGGCGACTGGCGCGCGGCCTACCGCGCCAACCTGGAAAGCCGCGTCGCGACGCGGGTGCTGTGGCGCATCGCGCAAGCCGACTACCGCAACGAGCACGACGTCTATGCGCTCGCACGCGAAGTGCCCTGGCACACGCTGTTCGACGTGCGGCACAGCATCCGCGTCGATCTCGCCGCCATCCGCTCGCCGCTGCGCAGTCTCGACTTCGCCACGCTGCGGGTGAAAGACGCGGTCTGCGACCGTTTCCGCGACGAAAAAGGACGGCGGCCCGATGTCGATACGCGCAACCCGGCGGTACGCGTCGCCGTCTTCCTCGACGAACGCCGCTGCACCCTGTACCTGGATACCTCCGGCGAGCCGCTCTACAAGCGCGGCTACCGCCGCGACACGGGGGAGGCGCCGCTGAAGGAGAACCTCGCCGCCGGCATCGTGATGCTCACCGGCTGGCGGGCCGACTTGCCCTTCCTCGATCCCATGTGCGGCCCGGGCACCCTCCTCTGGGAAGGGGCCCGAACCCCCCTGGGGCCCGCCCCGGCCCCCGGGGCCCGTTTGGGTTCGGATCCCTGGCACCTTT
>QGUL01000386.1 GCA_003242425.1 Pseudomonadota bacterium
GGCCTCGGTGTTCGTCCAGGCACCGGCACAGGCGGCGCGCTGGACCGTGACGCCGACGATCCGGGTGCAGGAAACGTGGACCAACAACGTGTCGCTGTCCGAGGACGGCGAAGAGGAGTGGGACCTGATCACCGAAGTGGAACCCGGCTTCTTCGTGCGGGGTGAGGGCGATCGGCTCGATGTGACGCTCGATTACCGGGCGCTGGGCCTGCTCTACCTGCAGGACTGGGATCGCAACCGCGTCGATCACCGCTTCGACGGCAGGGGCACCTACGAGGCGGTGTCCGATTTCGCCTATCTGGAGATCGGCGGCTCCGCGACCCAGCAGTTCGAATCGCCCTTCGGCGCGCAGCCGATCGACCCCGTCAGCGACACCGACAACCGCTACACCGCCTATTCCTATTACGTCGCGCCGTACCTGCGCGGCCGGATATTCGGCGATTCCACCTATCTGCTGCGCTACAGCAGCATCTGGACCAACGCCGACCAGAGCTCGGTGCTGAGCGACACGCGCACCGACCAGTACACCGGCCGCTTCGCCACGCCGATCCGCACCTTCGGGCTGGCGCTCACCTACGACCGCAACGACACCTCCTACGACGACAGTCCACAGGAGCTGTCCACCGAGATCTCGCGCGCCATCGGCTACTGGCGGCTGGACCCGCAGTTCATCCTCAACGCGCGCGTGGGTTACGAGCGGGTCGAGTCGCTGTTCGCCGACCGCGAGGAAGACATTTACGGTGGCGGCTTCCAGTGGTTCCCCACGCCGCGCACTTCGATCGAGGCCTACGGCGAGCGGCGCGTGTTCGGCACCGGCTATCTCTTCAGCCTGCAGCACCGGCGCCCGCTCATGACCTTGCGCGCGCGCGCGACGCGCGATCTCACGACCTATCCGCAGAACCTGTTCACCCTGCGGGAAGGCGCGAACCTGGGCGAGCTGTTCTTCAACCATCCGGTCTACGAACGGCGCTGGCCGGACGAAACCGAGCGGCTGCTCGGCATCCTGCAGCTCATGGCCGAGGGCGCGCTGCCTTCGAACTGGCCCGCGGGCGTGCCCTTCTTCAATCAGCAGCTGCAGATCCTTCAGCGGCAGGAGATCTCGCTCGCGCTCACCGGCGCGCGCAACACCGTGACTTTCACCGTCTACCGGCTGAAGACCGAGAGCTTCGCCGACGAGGACGATCCCACCGCGGTCGAGCTCAACACCCTGTTCGGGCGCCACATCGACCAGCGCGGCGCGAGCGTGCACTGGAGTCACCGGCTCACGGGGCGCACGCGCCTGAACGTCGGCCTTTACCGCACCAGGGTGAAGGAAGACGAGCCCTTCAGACGCGACTCCACCCAGCACACCCTGCGCGCCAGCGTCAACGTGCGGCTCAGTCCGGACACGACCGCCTACGTCGGTGCGCGCCACGTGATTTTCGATGCCGACGAAAGCGTTTTCCACGATTACCGCGAGACCGCCGTGTTCGTCGGATTCACGCACAGGTTCTAGACATGTACGAAACGTTCTACGGTCTGAGCGGCAAGCCCTTCCAGCTCAATCCCGACCCGGCGTTCTATTACGCCAGCCGCGGGCACAGGCGGGCTTTCGCCTACCTGCAATACGGGCTGTTCCAGGGCGAAGGCTTCATCGTCATCACCGGCGAGGTCGGCGCAGGCAAGACGACCCTGTTGCGCGGGCTGCTGCAGCAACTGGACAGCAACAAGGTGGTTGCCGCGCAGCTCGTCAGCACGCATCTGGACGCCGACGACATGCTCAAGGCGGTGGCCGCGGCCTTCGGTCTGCCCATCAAGTCCACGGACAAAGCCGCGCTGCTCGTGCAGCTCGAGAGCTATTTCGTCGCGCTTGCCACCAAGCGCAAGCGTGCGCTGCTGATCGTGGACGAGGCGCAGAACCTCACCCCTCGGGCGGTGGAGGAGCTGCGCATGCTGTCGAACTTCCAGCTCGACAATCATGCGCTGCTGCAGAGCTTCCTCATCGGTCAGCCCGAGCTGCGCGAGACCATGCGCAGCCCGCACATGCAGCAACTGCGGCAGCGCGTGCTCGCCTCCTATCACCTCGGGCCGCTCGACCCGGACGAAACCCGCGCCTACATCGAGCATCGTCTGGCGCGCGTGGGCTGGCGCGGCGATCCGGCGTTCGAAGACCAGTGCTTCGCCGAGATCCACCGCGCCACCAAGGGTATCCCGCGCCGCATCAACACGCTCTGCAACCGCCTGCTGATGTCGGCCTACCTTGCCGAGCAGCACCGCATCGAGGCGGGCGACGTGCTGAACGTGGTCGAGGAGATCAAGGACGAGCTCGGCGTGGAGCTCGCGCCAGCGAGCGACGTGAACAATACCCGCGCCACGCCGGCCCAGCATCCTTTCCCGCGCGTGCCGCACATCGGCGAGTTCAGGAGCGACCGCCCGCTGTTCAATGCGGAACAGGCGGGGGCCGCGCCGCCGATTGTGGGCGGCAGCGCACTTGCCCGGCTCGGAGGGCGCC
>QGUL01000387.1 GCA_003242425.1 Pseudomonadota bacterium
TTCGCTGTTGGGCCTGGCCGGGTACCTGTCCGATTTGGCAGTGGGAAATGTGGTTGGCCGGGCACTGATCGTCGCGCTGCCTGCCGGGCATCGGCTTGCCGGGCAGCAGCGCATCTCGATCAAGAGCCTGGCCGACGAGGATTTCGTGATGTTCCCGCGCTGGCAGGGGTTGGTGTTGCACGATCTCATCGTGCGTTTCTGCCTTTCGCACGGCGTGACGCCGCGCATCGCGCAGGAGGCCAGTCAGACGCATGCGGTGCTGGGTCTGGTCTCGGCAGGCATCGGCATCGCGCTGGTGCCTGCATCCTCGGCGCGCATGGGGTTGGTCAATGTCGTCTATAGGCGGTTGAGGGAGCGCACGCCGCCGGTGCAGACGGCGGTGGCGTGGCGGCGCGGAGACCGCTCACCGGTGGTCGCGGCCTTTCTCAAGACCGTGCATCACGGCGCCCGGCTGATGGCGGCAGCGCAAGGCGAGGGCGCTAAAGCGGCAGGAAGCGCAGCAACCAGGGCACCGCGAAGGCGTACAGCAGCCCGGTGAGGATCATGCCCATGGTGGCGTAGGCGGCAGCGAGCGAACTGAATTCCAGCGCCCGCGCGATGCCGAAGGCGTGACTGGTGATGCCGAGCACCAGTCCGACGTGGCGCGGATCGGTGATGCGGACGGCGCGCAGCAGCGGCTCCGCCGTCAGCACGCCCACCAGGCCGGTGACGAAGACGCCGAACATCGCGATGTCGACCGAGACGCGGTTCTGTTCGGCGATCGCGATGGCGATCGGGTTGGTGACGGAACGGAAACTGAAGGCGGCGATGGCTTCGCGGTCGATGCCGGCGGCGAGACACAAGGCCACCGTGCTGCCGGCGATGAAAACGGCGGCCAGCAGTACCACGGCCGTGAGCCGCGCGAGGTCGCGCAGCACGAGGCGCAGGTTGTCCACCAGCGGCACCGCGAACGCCACCACGGCCACCATCAGCAGATCGAGCATGATGGCATTGTGCCGCAGATAGTCCTCGGTATAGGGCTCGCCGAGCCAGGCTAGGGCGAGCACCACTAGCAGCATCGCCAGCACGACCGGATGCATGTAGGGTTTGTTGCCGGTCCGGCGCTGGATCCACAGTCCCGCCAGATACGTGAGCACACTCAATCCCAGCGCGGTGAGCGCGCTCATGCCGGCTCCTTGTACAGACAGCATTTGGCGATGAATCCGGTGGCGAGCACGCCGGCGAGCGAGGCGACGCTGAGCACCAGCGCCGCGCGCCAGATCGCGGCGTCGGTGAAGTCGATGCGCACGGCCATGCGCGACAGCACCGGCACCAGGAACAGGGGGATCAGGCCCAGCAGTACCGTGGCGCCGGGACGGATGTGCGGCTGGATGTCGCGCAAGCCCAGCATTGCGAGCGCGCAGGCGACGAGGCCGAACACCGCGCCGGGAATGGAGGACTCCAGCGCAGTGGCGAGCTGCGTGCCCGCGACGTAGATCGCGGTGAGCAGGAAGATGCCGAGGAGTTGAGGACCGTACACTCGCGCCACCCAAAAAAACGCCACGATTCTATCCTGCCCGGCGACCGGCGCGCGTCGGCTGTCGTGCGCTTTGCGACAGATTCACGCATGGGCGGGCGTCGGGTGCCCCGACGCCGTCGCCGTCGCAAGGCTTGGCCGCGCCTGCCTGTCCGCGCGAGAATTGCGCATCGAGCCTTGGAGTCTTTCCGCAAGTGTTCAAGAACGAGACCGCCGTGTCGGTCGATGCGCAGGCGCTCGCTGCGCGTCTGGGCGATGCGATCGCCGGCGAAGTGCGCTTCGATGCCGGCAGCCGCGCGCTCTACAGTGCCGATGCCTCCAACTATCGTCAGGTGCCGATCGGCGTCGTCCTGCCGAAGACGGTGGAGGACGTGGTCGAAACCGTGCGTATCTGCCGCGAATTCGGCGTGCCCATCCTGCCGCGCGGCGCCGGCACCTCGCTATGCGGACAGAGCGTCAACGTCGCGGTCGTTGTCGACGTCTCGAAGTACCTCGACCGCGTGCTGGAAATCGACCCCGTGCAGCGCTTCGCACGCGTGGAGCCCGGTGTCATTTGCGACGCGCTGCGCGACGCGGCCGAGGCTTACGGCCTGACCTTCGGTCCCGATCCCGGCACGCACAGCCGCTGCACCCTGGGCGGCATGATCGGCAACAACTCCTGCGGGCCGCATTCGGTGATGTCGGGCAAGACCGAGGAGAACATCGAGGCGCTGGAAGTGCTGACCTACGACGGCGCGCGTTTCTGGGTAGGGCCGACCCCGCCGGAGGAACTGGAACGCATCATCCGCGCAGGCGGCAGACAGGGCGAGATCTACGCGCGGCTGAAAGCGCTCGTCGACGAGTACGCCGACGAGATCCGCGCGCGTTTCCCGCGCATCCGCCGGCGCGTATCGGGCTACAACCTGTCCCTTATACAAATCCCCGAGCCCCGGAGACCGAACTAGCTCTCAAATCCGGTTTTAGCTTTGAAAA
>QGUL01000038.1 GCA_003242425.1 Pseudomonadota bacterium
GAATCGATTCGGGCCGCGAGCGGCGAGTACCTCACCTTCACGCTCGGCCCCGAGGAATACGGCATCGACATCCTCAAGGTGCAGGAGATCCGCAGCTACGAAGCCGTCACGCGTATCGCCAACGCGCCGCCGTACATCAAAGGCGTGATGAATCTGCGGGGAACGATCGTGCCGATCGTCGACTTGCGCATCAAGTTCAATCTCGGCGAGCCGACATACGACCAGTTCACCGTGGTCATCATCCTCAACCTGGGGCGACGCACGGTCGGGGTGGTGGTGGACAGCGTCTCCGACGTCATCGCGCTCACCGGCGAGCAGATCCGGCCGGCGCCCGACTTCGGGGCTGTGGTCGATACCCGTTACGTGACGGGCTTGGGCGCGGTGGGCGAGCGGATGCTGATCCTGCTCGACATCGAAATGTTGCTGACTAGCGCGGACATGGCGTTGTTCGACGACGCCGCGGCCGAAAAGAACGAGGTCGCTTGACGGGTGCGCGTTTGAAAGGGGCATGAAGAATGAAATTCTCTAATCTCAAGATCGGCGCGAAGCTCGGCGTTGCCTTCGGTGTGGTGGTGGCGCTGTTCATCGCCGTCGTCGCAATAGCATTGCAGAGCAACATCGAGAACGTCGAACGGGCGCAGGCGATCAAGGAACGCAACGTGGTGAAGATGAAGAACGCCACGTCGATCGCCGACAACGCCCAGAGCAACATGCAGATCGTGGCCGAGATGATGATCAGCCAGGACTACGGCCACATCGAGAAACTCGCCGAGCAGATGAACGCCAACCGGGCGGAGAACGCCAAGCTGCTCAAGGAG
Organism: Pseudomonadota bacterium; assembly: GCA_003242425.1. Taxonomy (GTDB): domain Bacteria; phylum Pseudomonadota; class Gammaproteobacteria; order Burkholderiales; family SG8-39; genus ZC4RG42. The sequence goes on from QGUL01000038.1 coordinate 819, forward strand.
CTCGACGGGCTGGTGGAAGAGCCCGAGGAGATGCCGCTGTACGACAAGCTGAAGGCGGACCGCCAGACCTTCATCGAGAAGCGTAACGAAGTCATCGACCTGCTGCGCGCCTCGCGCTTCGAAGAGGCCATGCACGTCTACATGAACGCACTGCTGCCCGTGGTGGAGGCGTACAAGCAGAGCCTGGACAAGTTCTCGGCCTATCAGGAGCGGCGCATCGACGAGCAGTCCGCCGAAATGCAGGCGGGCAACGCGCGCACCGGAACGCTGATGGTGGGCGGCGTCATCGTCGCGGCACTGCTTGCCGCCTTCAGCGCGTGGTACGTGACGCGCGCCGTCGTGCGGCCGCTGCGCGACTCGATCGCCGTCGCCGAAGCGGTGGCCAAGGGCGATCTCACGCAGGACGTCGTCGTGAAGAGCAAGGACGAGACCGGGCAGCTCGAAAGCGCGATGCAGCAGATGGTGCACACGCTGACGCGCATCGTCGGCGACATCCGCGAAGCTTCCGACGCGATCGACCGTGCCGCCGCCGAGATTGCCGCGGGCAACCAGGACCTCAGTTCGCGTACCGAGGAGCAGGCCTCCAGCCTGGAAGAGACGGCCAGCGCGATGGAAGAACTCACCTCCACGGTCAAGCAGAACGCCGAGAACGCCAGACAGGCCAATCAGCTCGCCGCCGGCGCGTCCGAAGTGGCGACCAAGGGCGGTGCCGTGGTGGCAGAGGTCGTCAACACCATGAACGCCATCACCGAAAGCTCGAAGAAGATCGCCGACATCATCGGGGTGATCGACGGCATCGCGTTCCAGACGAACATTCTGGCGCTGAACGCGGCGGTGGAGGCGGCGCGTGCGGGCGAGCAGGGACGCGGCTTTGCGGTGGTGGCTTCGGAGGTGCGCAGCCTGGCGCAGCGCAGCGCCGCGGCCGCCAAGGAGATCAAGGCCCTGATCGAGGATTCGGTCGAGAAGGTGCAGCAGGGCTCCAAGCAGGTGGACATCGCCGGCCGCACCATGGAGGAAATCGTCACGTCGGTGAAGCGCGTTGCCGACATCATGGCCGAGATCTCCGCCGCTAGCATGGAGCAGAGCTCGGGCATCGAGCAGGTCAACCAGGCCATCGCGCAAATGGATCAGGTCACCCAGCAGAACGCCGCGCTCGTGGAACAGGCGGCGGCCGCGGCCGAATCCATGAAGGCGCAGGCGGCCACGCTCGCCAAAGCAGTGGCCGTATTCAAAGTGGCGCAAGGTTACAGCCGCGCGGACGCGGTGCTGCTGTCCGAGCTCGAACGGCGCGAGACCGCGCGCGCCGCCAATGTCGAGCGCCTGCCGGTGCGGCCGGCGCCGGCGGCTAACCCGAAACTGCCCGCGCGCAAGGTGGCCGCGGCGGGCGGCGACGACGAGTGGGAAGAATTCTGAGCTTCCGAGAGTGGGATTCGTTCAAGGGGAAGTGACAGGGATGTACGGCTTCAATCAGGCAAAAGGCAGATATCCGCCCGGACTTTAGTCGCGGGCGATCGCAGGCGGGGCCTGTCCGGGGGGTGCAGGCCCTTGGTCCGACGATGCCCGGTTTGAAAAGAAGAAGACACGATGAGAAAAAATTACCCGGTCACCGACAAGGAAGTGGTATTGCGGGACGATCACATGATCGTTTCGCGCACCGATCTCAAAGGCGTAATCGATTACGTCAATCCCGACTTCATCGAAGTCAGCGGTTTTACCTCAGGAGAGCTCCTCGGCAAGCCGCACAACATCGTGCGGCACCCCGACATGCCGCCAGCCGCGTTCGCCGACTTCTGGCGCACGCTCAAGTCCGGGCGTCCCTGGCGCGGCCTGGTGAAGAACCGCTGCAAGAACGGCGACTACTACTGGGTGGACGCCAATGCCGCACCGCTGTGGAAAGACGGCAAGGTGGTCGGCTACATGTCCCTGCGCCGACGCGCGTCGCGGGCCGACATCGATGCCGCGGACAGGCTCTACCGCGCGATCAATAAGGGACAGGCGCGGCACGTCGTGATCCTCTACGGCCGGGCGGTTTCGACCCTGCCGTGGGCGAGGCTGGCGCGTGCGATCCAGGATTGCGCCCTGCGCCACAAGCTGCTCCTCCTGCTTTTGCCGGCGCTGATCGGAATGCCGCTCGCGCTGTTCGGCATCGCCGGTCCGCAGCAGGCGATTTCCCTGCTGCTCGGCTATGTCGTACTGCAGGCGTTCGCGGCGGCGTGGTTCTACCGCGGCTTGTGCGCGCCTTTGCGCGCAGCGACCGCCGCGGTACGCGGCATGGCCGAAGGCAACTTCAACGTCCCGATCGACGTCGGCCGCGACGACGAGCTCGGCCGTCTGCTGCAACTGCTCAACACCATGCAAACCAAGCTCGGCTTCCTGGTTGCCGAAGTGAGCCGCGCTTCCGAAGCCACCCGTCGGGCCAGTGTGGACATCGCCGCCGGCAGCCGGGAATTCAAGAGCAGAACGCAGGAGCAGGCCTCGCAGCTGCAGGAAACGGCCGGCAGCATGGAGGAATTGAGCGCGGCAGTGAAGCGCAACGCCGACGGCGCCACGCAGGCCAATCAACTCGCGGCCGGCGCCTTCGACGTGGCGCAGAAGGGCGGCGTGGCGGTGGCGGGCATGGTGCAATCCATGGAGAGGATCGCGCAAAGCTCGAAGAAGATCGCCGACATCATCGGGGTGATCGACGGCATCGCGTTCCAGACGAACATTCTGGCGCTGAACGCGGCGGTGGAGGCGGCGCGTGCGGGCGAGCAGGGACGCGGCTTTGCGGTGGTGGCTTCGGAGGTGCGCAGCCTGGCGCAGCGCAGCGCCGGGGCCGCCAGGGAGATCAAAGCCCTGATCGAGGATTCCGTGAACCGCATCGGGCAGGGCGAGAAGGAGATGCAGGCCGTCGGCCGCACCATGACGGACATCATCGACTCGATCCGGCAGGTGGCGGAGCTCATGACGGAGATCGCCGCCGCGAGCCGTGAACAGAGCATCGGCATCGATCGGGTGAACCAGACCATCGCCAGGATCGACGAAGTGATTCAGCAAAACGTCGTGCTGGTGGAGCAAGCCGCGGCGGCAGCCGATTCCATGCGCGAGCAGGCCGAGGCGCTCTCCCAGGCGGTGGCGCAGATGGCCGATTCGTACGGGAGCCGGTCCGAGACCGAACCGGCTTGAGCTACCATCGGGAACGGATCGTCATACGAAGCGGAGCGTGAGCACTGCACTTTCCCCGAACGGCACGGCGGCGCAACAGCCGACCGACCGCGAATTCAGCTTTACCCAGGCGGATTTCGAGCGGGTGTGCCGGCTCATTTACGCGCGCGCCGGCATCCGCCTCAACGCCAGCAAGGAGAACATGGTCTACAGCCGGCTCGCGCGCCGGCTGCGCGCATTGGGCCAGTCCAGCTTTTCCGCCTATCTCGACGGCCTTGAACGCAATCCCGCGTCGCCGGAATGGCAGGAATTCGTCAATGCGCTCACCACGAACCTGACCGCTTTCTTCCGGGAGGCGCACCATTTCCCCATCCTCGCCGATCTGCTGCGCACGAGGCGGAACGAACCGGAGATCACCATCTGGTGCTGCGCCGCCTCGACCGGCGAGGAGCCGTACTCGATCGCCATGACGGCCCTCGACACGCTGCCCACCGCGGCCTCGCGTGTGCGCGTTCTGGCCACCGACATTGACACGCGCGTGCTTGAAGTCGCGCGCGCCGGCGTGTACGACGCCGAGCGGGTGGCGCAGCTCGATCCCGGTCTCAGGCAGCGGCATTTTCTGCGCGGCCGCGGCGCCTATGAAGGCAAGGTGCGGGTCAAGCCCGAGCTGCAGGCCATGGTCACCTTCAGGCGCGTGAACCTGCTCGACGAAAGATGGGACGTGCGCGGCGGTTTCGACGCGATCTTCTGCCGCAACGTGATGATCTACTTCGACAAGCCGACGCAGTTGCGCGTGCTGGGGAAATTCCTGCCGTTGCTGAAACCCGGCGGCCTGCTGTTCGTCGGGCATTCCGAAAGCCTGCATCACGCGCGCGATCTGTTCGTGCCGCGCGGCAAGACGGTCTATGCCAGAGCCATCGATGAGCGGCGCATTTGAACATCCGGCCGGTCCGGCGGCGGAAGGGCCGGTGCCGAACGTTTACTTCGACGCGCGCTTCGGCGTATATGCGGCGAAGATCCTACCCGGGGAGTACTACGTCTCCTCCCGGGACATGGTGCTCGTGACGGTGCTGGGTTCGTGCGTCGCGGCCTGCGTGCGCGATACGGCGACCGGCATAGGCGGCATGAACCACTTCATGCTGCCGCAAAGCGGCGAGGATGCGAAAAACCTTTGCACTTCCTCGGCGCGCTACGGCATCTACGCGATGGAGCTGCTCATCAACGAGCTGCTCAAGCGCGGCGCCCGCCGCGACAGGCTGGAGGTCAAGGTGTTCGGCGGCGGCAACGTTCTGCCGGGCATGACGCAGGCCCGCGTCGGCGAGCGCAATGCCGAATTCGTGCTGGACTACGTGGAACGCGAGCGGCTGAATCTCGCCGCCGCCGATCTGTTGGACGACTACGCGCGCAAGATCTACTTTTTCCCGCGTACGGGCAAGGTACTGGTGAAGAAACTGCGGTCGCTGCCCAACGACACGGTATTGAAACGCGAATACGACTATCGGCAGCGGCTGCAACGGACCCGGCTCGCCGGCAGCGTGGAACTGTTCGAGGAAAGACCATGCAACCCATCAAAGTGCTGGTGATCGACGATTCGGCCCTCATCCGCCGGCTGATGACCGAGATCATCAACGCACAGCCCGACATGAAGGTCGTCGCCACGGCGGCCGATCCCTACGCGGCGCGGGAGCTGATCAAGACGCACAACCCGGACGTCCTGACCCTCGATGTGGAAATGCCCAAAATGGACGGGCTGGACTTCCTCGAGAAGCTGATGCGCCTGAGGCCCATGCCGGTCGTCATGGTCTCGACGCTGACCGAACGCGGCTCCGACGTCACCATGCGTGCGCTCGAGCTGGGCGCGGTGGACTTCATCGCCAAGCCGAAACTGGAGATCGCCAAAGGCATGACGGAAGCGGCCGAGGCCCTGGTCGAGCGCATCCGCACCGCCGCCAAGGCGCGCATCCGCACATCGGCTTCGCCCGCGGCGTCCACATCGCCACCGGCGGCGGTCCGCAACCGGCGCGTCTCGACCGAGAAACTCATCATCGTCGGCGCCTCCACCGGCGGGACAGAGGCCCTGCGCGAGTTCCTCACCCAGTTGCCGCCCGATTCGCCGGCGGTGCTGATCACCCAGCACATGCCGGCGGGTTTCACCGCGGCGTTCGCGCGCCGGCTGAACGGCCTGTGCCGCATCACGGTGAAGGAGGCCGAACACAACGAACGCATCCTGCCCGGGCATGCCTACATCGCGCCGGGTTCGCACCATCTGCTGGTACGCCGCAGCGGCGCGAACTACGTCACGGCCTTGTCCGATGCGCCGCCGGTCAATCGTCACAAGCCTTCTGTGGAGATGCTGTTCCGTTCCGCGGCGCAGGAGGTCGGTCCCAACGCGGTCGGCATCATCATGACGGGCATGGGCAAGGACGGCGCGCAGGCCATGCTGGAGATGAAGGAGGCCGGCGCCTACAACATCGCGCAGGACGAAGCGACCTGCGTCGTATACGGCATGCCGCGCGAAGCGGTGGCCCTCGGCGCGGTCCACGAAGTAGTGCCGCTGCACCAGATCGCCGAACGGGTGTTCGCCCATCTCGGCGCGAGCAGCAAGCAGGGCATCCGGGTATAAGGAGCAGCCGATTGGAGGAGCGGGATGGAGGAGGATGTCACGATCGAGAACGTCTATCTGGCGCGGCAGCCGATCGTCGATCGCGACGGTGAGTTGCACGGCTTTGAACTGCTGTTCCGCAACGATGCCACGCACACGAACGCGATCAGCGACGGGTTGCATGCGACCGGCGTGGTGGTCGGCAACGTTCTCAACGAACTGGGCCTGCAGCAGGTGCTCGGCCGGCTGCGAGGTTTCCTCAACGTCACCGGCGATTTCCTGCACAGCGAATGGCTGGATCTGCTTTCGCCGGAGCGCATCGTGCTCGAGATCCTAGAGTCCACGCCGGTGGACGCGGCGCTGGTCGAGCGCTGCCGGACGCTAAGCGAACGCGGCTTCGAGATCGCGATCGACGACTATTCCGGCGACTACGGACGCATCGAACCGTTGCTGCCGTTCATCAGCATGGTGAAAGTCGATCTGGGTCTCGTGCCGCTCGACCGGGTCGAGGCGATATGCGAGCCCTTGCGCGGCCGGCCGATCGTCTTCGTCGCCGAGAAGGTCGAAACGCAGGCGCAGTTCCAGCGCTGCCGCGAACTGGGCATGCACCTCTTCCAGGGCTACCACTTCGCGCGCCCCGAGCTGTTGAGCGCCAAGCGCTCCATGCGCGCGCGCAGCAGCATGCTGCGGTTGCTCACGCTGATCTACAACGATGCCGAGCTGCCGGCGATCGAGGAGGAATTCAAGCGCCATCCGCAACTGGGGTACAACCTGCTGCGGCTCGTGAACTCGGCCGCGGCCGGCCTGTCGACCAAGATCACCTCGATCAAGCACGGCCTGATCCTGCTCGGTCGCCGGCAACTGCAGGTGTGGTTGCAGCTCCTGTTGTACACCGGCGAACGCACCGACCGCTTCGTGGCGTCGCCGCTGCTGCAGACGGCGGCGATGCGCGGCAAGCTGATGGAGAGCATCGCCTGGCACGAGGATCCGGCCGGCGAGCAGTACCGCGACTACGCGTTCATGACCGGCATGCTTTCGCTGGTGGACGTGCTGCTCGGTTTTCCGCGCGCGCATATCATCGAACAGCTCAATGTGGCGGACGAAGTGCGCGACGCGCTGCTCTACGGCAGCGGCCGCGTGGGCCGGTTGTTGAAACTGATCGAAACGCTGGAAAGCGACCGCCGCCACGAAGTGGACGCGCAGCTCGAGGCCTTCCGGCTTTCCAAGTCCGAGCTGCTGCGGCTCGAATGGGCGGCGATGCGTTGGGCCAACCACCTGCTCGAACCGATGGAGATTTAGGCGCTTCGACCGGCGTTAAACTTGCTTGGCTGACGGCCGAGGCAAAATCCGCTTCGACATGGAACCCGCTTCCGCCTCACCCGACCCCCAAGCCGCCCAGGCGTTTTTCGCGTACTGGGAATGGACGCCCGCGACCGGGCAGGTGAACTGGCGCCCGAATGCGCCCTGGCGGGCCACCGTCGACGATTTCCAGAGTCTGCTCGCCCTGGTCGACGAGTCGGTGCGGGCGGACCTGGCTGCGGCGTTGCGGAGCATCGCCGCGAACGGCGGCAGTTTCGCGCGCGACTACCCAGCCGCGACAGGGGGCGTGCTGCAGGTGTGTGCTGCCGCCGCGGGACAGGACGCCGCGCGAACGGTATGGGGCATGGTGCAAGACCTCACGCGGGCGCGCGCCGAGGAAGCGGCGTTGCGGCGTGCCGCGGATACCGCGCGTGCCGACTTCGACGCCTTCGCCTATGCCGTCTCGCACGATCTGCGTGCCCCGCTGCGTGCCATCGGCGGATTCAGCGAAGTCCTGCTGGAAAGCGAGCCCGGTACGCTGGAGGCGAACGCCCGGCAATACCTGCCGCGCATCGTGGCGGCCACGCGGCGGATGTCGCAACTGCTCGACGACCTGCTGCAGCTCGCGCGCCTCAACCGCGCCGAAATGCGTCCGGACTGGGTCGATCTCGCCGCGCTGGGGCGGGAAATCGCCGCGCGACTCGATGCGCAAAGCGAACGGGCGGTGCAGTTCGACGCGCCGGCGGAGCTCAACGCGTGGGGTGATCCGAAACTGCTCGAAGCGCTGTTGCAGCATCTGCTCCACAACGCCTGGAAATTCACCCGCCGCGCCGCTGCGCCGCGCGTGGAGCTGGGCGGCGTGCGGGAAAACGGTGCGCTGCGCTGCTACGTGCGCGACAACGGGGTGGGGTTCGACCCCGAATATGGCGACAAGCTGTTCCAGCCCCTGCAGCGTTTGCACCGGGCTGAAGATTTCGAAGGCTCGGGCGTCGGCCTGAGCGTCGTCAAGCGCATCGTCGAACGCCACAGCGGCGAGGTGGGCGCAAGCGGCGCGGAAAATCAGGGCGCCACGTTCTGGTTCCGGTTGCCTCTGTCCTGAGTCCTCGTTCAACGATTCAGCAGTGCGGCCGCCGTCACGGGCTTGCCGAACAGATAACCCTGCATGCGCTTGCAGCCTTCGGCCAGCAGGAAGACCATCTGTTCGCGCGTTTCGATGCCTTCGGCGTGGGCCGTCAGCTTGAGCGACCGGGCGAGCGCGAGAATGGCGCGCACGATGGCGGCATCGTCCTCGTTGTCGTTGACGTCACCGACGAAGGACTGGTCGATCTTGAGGATGTCGAGCGGGAAGCGCTTGAGGTAGGCGAGCGAGGAATAGCCCGTACCGAAATCGTCGATGGCCAGCCGCACCCCCAGGCGTTTGAGGCGATGCATGATCTCGCCTGCGCGTTCGGCGTCCTGCATGGCGATGCTTTCGGTGATCTCCAGTTCCAGCGCGTGCGGGGGGAGCCCCGATTCCTGCAGGATGGCTTCGATGCGTTCCACCACGGCCGGGTCGTGGAACTGCGTCGCCGACACGTTCACGGCGATGCGCAGATGGCGGTGCCCCTGCGCATGCCAGGCGGCGGTCTGCAGGCACGCCTCGCGCAGCACCCACTCGCCGATCTGCAGAATCAGGCCGGTGTCGTCGGCGATGGGAATGAATTCCTGCGGCGAGATGCTGCCGAATTCCGGGTGCTCCCAGCGCACCAGCGCTTCGCTGCCGATCAGCAGATTGCGCTCGGCGTCGTAGATGGGCTGATAGAGCACGTGCAACTGCCCGTGTCGGAT
>QGUL01000039.1 GCA_003242425.1 Pseudomonadota bacterium
GTGGCGGACACGCGCCGCAGTTCGCGATAGTTGTAGATCTCGCCGTTGAACACCACGACCAGGCGGCCGTCGGGAGAGCGCATCGGTTGTTCGCCGGTCACCAGGTCGATGACGGCCAACCGGGTGTGGCCGAGCACCACATGGTCGTCGGCCCAGATGTGCCGCGCATCTGGTCCGCGCGATCCCAGTGCACCCAGCGCACCTTCCGCCTGTTCCCGCCAGGGGCTTTGCACCAGACCGAAAATGCCGCACATGGCTACACCATCCCGCCGTCGCCGGCCGTCGCGAGGCGCTCGTAGGCTTGGGCGACGCTCGCCGCGTGAAAGGCGCTCAGATCCACGTTTTCGATGGCCGGGCGTCTCTGCAATGCGCTCTCGATCGCTTCAGCGAGAGCGGTCGCATCATTCATGGGCACCAGACACTCGGGACATGCACCACCCAGAATCTCGCGCGGGCCCGACGGGCAGTCCGTGCTCACCACGGGCGTGTGCAGTGCCGCGGCCTCCAGGATGACGTTCGGCATGCCTTCGTGATCCGAGCTCAGGACCAGCAATTGCGCCCGCGCGATCCACGGGTAGGGGTTCGGCTGGAATCCCGCAATCAGGACGCGGTCGTTCAGGCCGCGCTCCGCGATCATCGCCTGCAGCGCCGGCTCGGGTTGCGTCAACAGCACCAATATCATGTCCGCGCGCACGCGTTGCCATGCATCGAGCAGGAGATCGTGCCGCTTCTGCCCCGCAAAGCGGCCCACATGGATGACATAAGGGCGGTCCGGAATCTCCGGCTGCGGCGCTTGCGCCAGTTCCCGCAACGCGTCTACATCCAGCGGGTTGTAAATGCGCACAATTTGCGTGCGGTCGAGTCCGAGCCCCTCCCGTAGATCCCGGGCGACTCCGTCCGATACCGCCACGAGCTTCGCGCCGTCGTACAAGCGACGGTAGCGTTCTCGGCGGCGGCGGGCCTTCTCCGCCGGCAGGCGCCGCAATTCCGCCGACAAGGTGTTCGCGATGCGATGCCACAGGCGCGGCAAGCCCGCCAGCGCAGCCACCTAGTCCGCGAAGGGCAGCGTCGAAATGATGAGGTCGAACGCACCGTCGCGCTCCAGGCGCCGGACGAGGCGACGCAAGCGCCATGCGGCGACCCGTTTTCCGATGAAGCCTTTGCGACAAGGCTGCCCGGGTGCGGTCAGGCCGTGAACCGTCAACGCCGGATCGACCGCGTGATCGACGAGGTGCTCCAGCAGGATGACGTGCACCTCATGTTCCCGCGCGGACAGCAGGCTGGCGATGCGGAGGAACACTTTTTCCGCTCCCCCGCCGCGCAGATTCGATGTGACGAGGGCGATCTTCACCGCTCGGCAGACCTCAACCGGCGGCGCAAGCGGGCACCGAGGCGGTCCAGCATGCCGCGCAACGTCGCGCGCCTGAGCAACGACGTATAGCGTTGCGCCGGGTTGTACGGCACGCACGCGACCGTCGGACCGTAGCTGCGTCCCGGCTCCCTGTCTTCGCGCGCGACATCCGGATCGAGCGCGCGGCAAGCTGCGTCGAGAAAGGCATAGCGCTCGACGAATGCCGGCGCGTCGCTGTAGACCGTCTCGGGGACGTAGCGATCGAGGAACTTGCGCTCTTCGGTTCCCAGGCCGCAATCGTGAATGAAAACCGCCCTCGGCCGGCAGGATGCGAGCACCTTGAAAGCGAGCCGCAAGGCACGATAGCCCTTCGGTCCGTCGATCAACACGGCATCGCCTTCGCGCACGAGCTCGGGCAACATCCGCATTGCATCGCCGAACAGCAACTGCACGTTGCCGAACGGAGCGAGCCTTGCGGCGGCGACCGGCACATCCGGCGAATCCGGGTTGCGCTCGACACTGACGATCTCGCACTCCGGCAGGCACGTGGCGAGCAGATGGGTGCTCTGACCGCGGGCACGGCCCGATTCCACCACCCGTTCGGGCCGCTCGGGGCCCAGCGCGGCACACAGGAAGAGTATTTCGCTGAACAGAACGCCCTTGTGCTCGTAAGGAATGTCTGCCACGGCTCGTGCGTAGTCGTCGGCAATGGCAGCCGCCTGGGCGAGGATGTGTTCGATGGTGATCATGGCGTGGGCCGCACGGCGCACCTGGGAAATGCGGCGGATTATACAAGCGGACACCCGGCCGCCCGATCGATGCGCCGTGAAATGGCTGAGCCTATAATCGACGGCCACGCTTCATCCGCTTCCATGATTCGTATCGGTCTATTTGTCGTCTGGCTGCTTCGTCTGCTGCCGTTCCCGGTCCTCAAACAAGTTGGCAAGGGACTGGGCCTGGTCCTGTATGCGGCAGCGAAGGAACGCCGACGGATCGCCCGCATCAATCTCCGCCTCTGTTTTCCCGAACTCGACGAGCGTCAACGCGAACGTCTGGTGCGCGCCCATTTCAAGGCGGCAGGCCGGGGACTGCTCGAACGCGGCATCCTGTGGTGGTCGTCGGCCGACCGCATCCGCCGCCTGGTCCGGCTCGAAGGCAAAGAGCATTTCGAGGCCGTCCGTGACCGTCCGGTCATCCTGCTCGCGCCGCATTTCGTCGGCATGGACATGGGCGGCGTGCGGTTTTCGATCGACCACGATTGCGCATCCGTCTACGGTCCGCAACGCAACAAGGTGGCGAACCGCATGCTGCTGCGCGGCCGAACCCGGTTCGGCAACGCCCGGCTCATTTCCCGCAAGGAAGGCGTGCGCCCGATCATCGCGACGCTGCGGGAAGGATGGCCGCTCTATTACCTGCCGGACCAGGACTTCGGACCGCGCAACGCCATCTTCGCGCCGTTTTTCGGGATACCCGCCGCGACGCTCACCGCCTTGCCTCGGATCGCAAGAATCGCCGGAGCGGCGGTCGTCCCCTTCGTCACCCGCCAGACGGAAGACGGTTACGTCGCCCGCTTCTACCCCGCCTGGGAAGGCTATCCGAGCGGCGATATCGAGGCCGACACGGCCCGAATGAACGCGTTCATCGAAAGCCTCGTGCGCGAAATGCCCGAACAGTATTACTGGCTGCATCGGCGCTTCAAAACCCGTCCGCCCGGCGAACCCTCGCTCTATCGCTCATGACCAGCCAGGACAACTACAGCGGTGTGAAGCTGCCGTACCGGCTGACGGTCGACGGTCTCGACCTGGAATGTCATACGCTTCTACGGCATCTTCCCGAGCGGCGGATCGTTTGCGCCGGCACCTGGAACGGCCAGGAGGTCGTCGCAAAGATCTACCTGCCGCACCGCCGCGCCCGCTTCCACGCCTGGCGTGAGGAACGCGGCGTGCGCGCCATGCTCGAACGGGGAATCGTGACGCCCCGACTCCTGTATGCGGGACGAACCGCGACGGGCTTTGTCCTCCTGTTCGAACGCATCCCGAACGCGCAGTCCGCACGCGAGGTCTGGGCAACCGCCGATATGGCGTTGCGGGGACGGCTGCTCGAACAGATGGTGCAAGCCGTCGCCGCGCAACACGAGGCCGGACTGGTCCAGCACGATCTGCATCTCGGCAATTTCCTATGCGCCGAAGGCCGCGTGTATTGCATCGACGGCGACGGTATCCGAACCGCGCGCTGGCTCGGAAGGCGGCGCGCACTCGGCAATCTAGCGCTCCTGTTGGCACAGCTGCAACCGGAGAACGACGCGCTGTTCGACGGCGCCTACCGCTGCTACATCGAAGCGCGGGGATGGGAATCGAGCGATGCGCGGCAAAAGGCCTTCCTCGAGCGCGTGCGCACGCGGCGCACCGCCTGCATCGACGCCCATCTCGCAAGCAAGGTGTTTCGGGAATGCACCGCCTTCGCAGCGCAAAAGAGCGCCCGGCGCTTCACTGTCATCGACCGCCGGTATGACAGCCCCGCGCTGCGCGAGCTGCTTGACGATCTAGACCGGCACGTGGATGCGGGCAAACCGTTGAAGCGCGGCCGCACCAGCACCGTCTCCCTGATCGCGGCAAACGGCCTGCCGCTGGTGGCGAAGCGCTATAACATCAAATCGTTCTGGCACGGCATGTTGCGGGCCTTCCAGCCGACACGGGCCGCGATCTCCTGGCGCAACGGTCATCGCCTGGTGCTGTACGGCATCCCGACGCCGCAACCGGTCGCACTCGTGGAAAAGCGCTTCGGTCCGCTCCGGAACGTGTCCTACGTGCTGACCGAGTACGTCGAAGGCGAGAACGCCTATGCCTTCTTCGATCGTTGCACGCCCGAGGAAGCCTCGAGCGTTGTCGAGAAGATCGTGCGGATCCTGAAGCAGCTCCGGTCCCTTCGGCTGGGCCACGGCGATTTGAAAGCCACGAACCTCCTGGTCGGCACAGACGCTGTCTATCTCACCGATCTCGATGCGATGCGGCAGTACCGGACCGAACGTTCGGCCGAATCCGCGCATCAGGCGGACCTGGATCGCTTCATGCAGAACTGGAACGACAAGCCGGCGGTCGATGCGCTGTTTCGGCGGTTGCTGAACTGATCATCGCGCGAGATCCGATTGCCGCCCGGCAGCCTTCGCTGTGTGTGCGTTCAGGATATCGGCTGCTTTGAAAATCCGCACGCGATCGTTTCTCTCGTTGCGGAACTCCCGCAGCGGCACAATACCGCTCAGGTTTTCCGGTTCTTTCCCATCCCGGCCGAGCAGGATTACGACATAGTCGTAGTTCTGCAACGCCGCGTCCGAGGCGACGACCTCTTCGACGGGAGGCTGCGTGCGCTTCCATTCGTCGCCCCGTTTCGCGGCGTAGTAACCGACGATCGTGCTCTCGCTATAGATGCGCGCATCGGCAGGCGTCTGGGTGCGCAGCCATTGGCCGGCTTCCTTCAAATACGCCTTGGAAACGCCGAACGAAAAGAGGCTGTCGACAACCATGAACAGAAAGAGCGCGACCGCCGCGACGAAAGGCCAGTTGCGCGCGGGACGGTTTCCCCTCCACTGCTTCCAGCGGTCGTAGGCGCGGCTCAGACCGAACGGCACCATCAGTGCAAGGGTCAGGCCGAGCGTCATCACATACCGTCCCGTGAGGAAGAACTGCACGACCACGAACGCCAGCAAGATGCCGAAGTTCAACACCACGGCGAGCCAGAACGCCTGGGTCTGCCGATGGGGATAAGCCGAAGGCCGGGCACCGAATGCCAACCCTGCAATGCCGAGCGCGCCGACGCTCTTGACGGTATGCGTGAGCAGAATGAGCAACAGGATCGTAAAGACCGCGGGCAAGGCAAAGCCCGTCGAATACTTGGGCAGTACGATTTGCCCGAGGCTTGCCGCTTTCTCGCCCAGACCGGCGCTGATCTGCGAGCGCAGGAGCTCGATCCACATGAGCGGCTCGTTCAAGCGCCCCAGAAAAGCCTGCATCCCTTCGATACGAAGCCAGACAAGAGTGATCGCCGCCGCTACGGCCAGGCCGAGATTCAACTGCAGGAAGCGCACGATCCGCTGACACCAGGGACTCGGGCGGTCGAAAAAGGCGACCAGCGGCATCCCGACCAGGAAAACGAGGCCTTCGAGCCTGAACAGCGTCGCGACAATCATCGACGCCCCCCAACCCGCCGCGGCGCCCCAACCGGGATTGCGCTGGAATTTGAAGATCGCCAGCAGGGCGAGCATGTAGAACGGCCAGAAGCCGATGTCCCGTATCACGAACCCGCGATAGTCGTTGACGGACGGCAACGCGAGAAAGAACGCCAGCGCGATGAGAAGGTCGCGACGCGAACCCCCGAGCGCCTCGATGCACGCCACATAAGCCCATGCCAGGAGCGCATAGAAGGCTGTGTTGAGGATGTACGCCGCGATATCGAATCCCGCGCCGGTCGCCTTCTGGACGACGGCGATGAGGATGGAGTAGAGCGGCCAGGGGTAGATTTCCGCCGCTTCCTGCCAACGGCCTTCGGCGAACGCTTCGGCGCTCTTGATGTAGAGCACGCCGTCGTCGTTGAGCACGTTGTCCATGCACAACAGCCATACGGATAGCGCGACGCTCGCCAGGGCGGCCGTGATTTCCAATCCTCTTGTTCGCGTTGTTGTCATCGCCTTGAGCATCTGCGGTCCCGCAGCCGTAATTTGGCGCCGACCTAGAGTCGGTGCGCTTTGCCGTAAAGGCGCTCTCCCCGCCTGACGACTCGTGTCCAGAACGACGATTCTTCGGCGAGCACGGCGCGCAACGGGCGTTGGCGGTATGCCTTCAGGAACCTCAGCCGGTCACGGTGCGTGAGGCCGATGTCGAGGCTGGAAAAATAGAGCCCGCCGAGATCCTTGATCAACCATCGCCGCGGGACGGTCTTGCGCAATTGCGCACGATGCAGATCCATCAGATACAAGCGATCTTCGCGTCCGTCCCGGTAGCGGCGGAAATGGCAGATGTAGAAGTCGCGGTGGTTGACGCCGCCTTGGTGCAGCCGCCTAGCAATTTCGGCAACCTGCGCGATCAATTGCCACTTGAAGCGCGGCGCAGGAGGCGCGTGCTTCCAGTTCTCGGTAAGTTGTTCCAGGGTGAGGGTGTCGCCCAGATCCTCGGTGACAACGAAGGATTCGATGCGCGCCGGATTGCCGCCGCGCGCGCCGTAGCCAACCACACGCGGCACGGCGATGCCCAGTTCGCCGGCGCGCTCGATGGCGCGCACTTCGTTCAGCGCGCTGAGCACCGGCAGCTTGAGGGTAACGAGGTTCTTGAGGATCTCCGTCCACCCGACGCCGAAATGCGCCTTGATGAAGTAGCGTCTGCCGCCGCATTCGATACGCGAGGTGCGCCGCGTCGCGACCTGTCGGATCACCTCGCCCTGCAGGTTGAGGACGTCGTCGAAGCCGTCCCGCCCGCCGAGGCGCGCGCGAAAATCGGGCGCGAGGTAGAAGACGTTCATGCGCGGACCGCCTGTTTCGCACGGGCGCGCGCTTCGATGACGTCGACGGCGGCTTGCGCGCGGTCCGGCGCCGAGAAATTCCTCATGTATGCGATGCCGCTGCGGCTCCATTCCGGCCGCCGCGTCTCGTCCAGCATCTCGGCCAACAGCGCATCCAGCCGCGCCTGGCTGAAGGGAGACTCCACCACCATGCCGCCGCCGGAAGCGACGACGTGATTGGCCCAGCCGCAGGCGTCGGTGGTGAGCACGGGCAGACCGGCCGACAGCGCTTCGAGCAGCACGTTGCCGGTGTTTTCATGATAGGCCGGATGCAGCAGCACGTCACCGGCGAGCAGGTGCTTCGGCACGTCGTCGCGGCCGCCAGCGAACACCACGCGGTCGCCGATACCCAGCCGACGCGCAAGCGACCGGTAGCGCTGCGGCTGGTCCTGCCCGATGACGAGCAGCCGTGCGCGTTCGCGAAGCGACGACGGCAGCGCGGCCACCGCACGGACGGCACGGTCCAGACCTTTGGCGCGGAAGCCGGAACCGACGAAGAGAATCAGCTTCTCCCGCGGATCGATCCCCAGCTCGCGCCGCGCCGCCGCGCGCGCGCCTTCGTAATCGTCCGGCGCCATCGCCGCGCGATTGATCACCGGCGGCAGCAGATGGAAGCGCTCGGCCTGCGTGCCGTAATGCTGCATGTATTTGCGCTGTTCGTTCTCGGCGAGTACCAGGATATGGGTCGGCGCCGACGGGTCGAACACCGCGCGTTCGAAGGCGACGGAATGGCGGTACCGCGGCGTCAGCCGGTAGAGCCAGCTTCGTTCCTCCAGGCTGCGCGCCTTGTAGCAGGCGTCAGCGGCATAGTAGACGTCAAGCCCGGGCATTTTGTTGAAGCCGACGACCACGTCATAGCGCGCTTGCGCCAGCCGCGGCGCAAGCGCGCGATAGAACGCCCGGTTGTGTGCGTGATTGCTCCAGCCGCGCGCGGGCAGGACGGTCAGACGCGCGCCTTCAGGCACCGGCCCTTCCCAGAGCTGCGCATAAAGATCCAGTGAATGCCCGCGCGCGAGCCACGCTTCGGCGATACGCAGCAGGTTGCGCGGCATGCCGCCGTAACGAATGTGGTTGAAGACGCAGAAGGCCGCTCTCATGACCGTCGGACCGGGACCGGCCTGTAGCTCGGTCGAAGGTGCATACGATAACAGCGCGCGCAAGCCGGCGGCGCCGGAGCAAATTGTCGCCGCGCAAAAAACAAAGGGGCCAGCCCATGCCAGCCCCTTCGCGAATCTTCTGGTAGGGCGTGTAGGATTCGAACCTACGACCAACGGATTAAAAGTCCGCTGCTCTACCAACTGAGCTAACGCCCCGAAAGACGCGGGATTTTAATTGGCCGGCACCGTCCGGTCAACGTTTGCGCGTTCGATCGCATCACGCTTCGCGCATCAGGCGCCAGTACTGGTACTTCATCGTGGCGGCGGCGCCCGCGACGATGGCGACAAACGTCAGGATCGAACCGAGCGCCAACGTCGAGAAGCCGCTGATGCCCTGACCGATCGTGCAGCCCAGCGCCGTGATGCCGCCGAAGCCCATGAGCACGCCGCCCAGCATGTGGT
Organism: Pseudomonadota bacterium; assembly: GCA_003242425.1. Taxonomy (GTDB): domain Bacteria; phylum Pseudomonadota; class Gammaproteobacteria; order Burkholderiales; family SG8-39; genus ZC4RG42. Next base: position 8,458 of record QGUL01000039.1, read on the forward strand.
TGAGCATGTCGCCGGCGTCGCGGAAAGACTCCAGGCGGAAGCTGCGGCTTGCGAGCGCGTAGGCGAGCGAGCCGGCCACCACGCCGACGGCGCTCAGAATCCCGAAGGTGAGCACCTTCGACGTATCGGTCCAGAGCATCAGCCATTCCAGCAGATAGGCCTGCGGCCCGACGAAGGACAGCGATTCCATGCGCCCGGAGTTGGTCGCCACCCAGGCTTCCTGCAGCGACTCCGGATCCTCGGGCACATAACCGAGGACGCCCGTCACATACCACCCGCCGACGATTACCAGGCCGGTGACGATGCCGCCGAGCAGTACGTCCGCGGTCCGGCCGTCGCGATGCGCGAACACGAAGGCGAGCAGCGCCGCCGCGGTGGCGACCGCGGCGATCGGCGCGACGAAATCGCGTTCCAGTCCGAACCAGCCCGCGAGCAGCGAAGGCAGATCCTGATTCGTCGGCAACTGCACCGCCACGGCATCGAGGAAGTTGACGCGGAAGGCGCCGAACAGGCCGCGCAGGGTCATGTAGGCCGCGATCGCCATGAACACGACGACGATCAGCGATTTGAGGTTGCCGGTGCCGACGCGGATGAGCGTCTTGGACCCGCAGCCCGAGCCGAGCGTCATGCCGACGCCGAACAGGAAGCCGCCGACCAGATGCGACAGCCAGATGAAGTTCGGGGAGGTGTAGATCGAATTGCGCGTATCGATGAGGTCCAGGGCGTCGAGCGCGGCGGTGCCGAGGATCGCCACGGCGATGGCCAGCAGCCACATGCGCATGCGTGCCCAGCTGCCCATGTTGACGATGTCGGACACCGCGCCCATGGTGCAGAAGTGGGTCTTGTTGGCGACGAAGCCGAATACGAAGGCGAGCAGGAAGCCGCCCCATTGCACGTAGGGGACGAGCGTTGCGGGATCGATGTCGTTCATGACAGGCGCGTCAACGGCCGGAATGGGACAGGGGCGGAATTAAAACACGTAAGGCGTCGGATCCGGCACGCCGGCCGCCTCGAAACCGGCGCGGCGCAGCCGGCAGGCATCGCAGCGCCCGCAGGCCCGGCCGTCCTCGTCAGCCTGATAGCAGGAGACGGTGAGCGAGTAGTCCACCCCCAGTTCCGTTCCCCGGCGGATGATGTCGGCCTTGCTCAGGGCGATGATGGGTGCGTGGATGTGCAAACGCTGTCCCGTCACCCCCGCCTTCGTGGCCAGATTCGCCATCGCC
>QGUL01000388.1 GCA_003242425.1 Pseudomonadota bacterium
TTCTTCGCCAAAATCGTGGTGATCGCCGCCGTCAGCGTCGTCTTGCCGTGGTCAACGTGTCCAATCGTGCCCACGTTCACGTGCGGCTTCGTACGCTCAAACTTGCCCTTTGCCATGGTTCGCTACCTTTTTAAGCTCGTGATACCCCAGGGTTGCTCTTGCTGATGATTGCGTCGGCGACCTGCTTCGGCGCTTCCGCGTAATGCTTGAACTCCATCGTGTACGTGGCACGACCCTGCGTCAGCGAACGCAGCGTAGTCGCGTAACCGAACATCTCCGCGAGCGGCACTTCCGCGCGGATGACCTTGGTGCCGCCGGGCAGGTCCTCCATGCCCTGGATCATGCCGCGCCGCGAGGACAGGTCGCCCATGACGTCGCCCATCTTCTCTTCGGGCGTCTCGACCTCCACCGCCATCATCGGCTCCAGCAGCACGGGGTTGGCCTTGCGCAAGCCTTCCTTGAAGGCGATGGAAGCGGCCATGCGGAACGCGTTCTCGTTCGAGTCCACTTCGTGGTACGAACCGTCGAACAGCGTGACCTTGACGTCCACCACCGGGAAACCGGCCAGCACGCCGTTGGGCAGGCTCTCTTCCAGACCGCGCTGCACCGCCGGGATGTATTCGCGCGGCACCACGCCGCCCTTGATGGCGTCGATGAACTCGAAGCCCTTGCCGGGTTCGTTCGGCTCGATCTTGAGCCAGACGTGACCGTACTGGCCGCGGCCGCCGGTCTGCTTGACGAACTTGCCTTCGACCGCATCGCAGGTCTTGCGGATGGTTTCGCGGTAGGCCACCTGCGGCGCACCGACATTGCACTCCACGTTGAACTCGCGCTTCATGCGGTCGACGATGATCTCCAGGTGCAGCTCGCCCATGCCGGAAATGATCGTCTGGCCGGACTCTTCGTCGGTGCGCACGCGGAACGACGGATCTTCCTGCGCCAGACGGCTGAGGGCGATGCCCATCTTCTCCTGGTCGCCCTTGGTCTTCGGCTCGACGGCGACGTGGATCACCGGCTCCGGGAACTCCATGCGCTCGAGGATGATCGGGCTCTCGGGCGCGCACAGGGTTTCGCCCGTGATGGTTTCCTTCAGACCCACAGCCGCGGCGATGTCGCCGGCGCGGACTTCCTTGACCTCCTGGCGGTTGTCGGCGTGCATCTGCAGCAGACGGCCGATGCGCTCCTTGCGGCCCTTCACCGGGTTGTAGACGGTGTCACCGGAATTCAGCACGCCGGAGTAGACGCGGAAGAAGGTGAGCTGACCGACGAAGGGGTCGGTCATGATCTTGAACGCCAGCGCGGAGAAGGGCTCGTCGTCGCTGGGATGGCGCTCGGCAGGCTCGCCGGATTCGTTGTTACCCTGAATCGCGGGGATATCCACCGGTGAAGGCAGATAGTCGATCACCGCATCGAGCATCGCCTGCACGCCCTTGTTCTTGAACGCCGAACCGCACAGCATCGGCACGATTTCGTTGGCGATGGTACGAGCACGCAGCGCCTTCTTGATCTCGTCGATCGTCAGTTCCTCGCCGCCAAGGTACTTGTCCATCAGCTCTTCGTTGGCCTCGGCCGCGGCCTCGACCATCTTCTCGCGCCACTCCTGCGCCAGATCCACGAGATCGGCCGGAATGTCGCGCAGCTCGAAGCGCATGCCCTGCGTCGAGTCGTCCCAGTAAATCGCCTTCATGCGCACCAAGTCGACGACGCCCTCGAATTTGTCCTCGGCACCGATCGGGATCTGGATCGGCACGGGATTGCCCTTCAGACGGCTGCGGATCTGTTCGTAGACGCGGAAGAAGTTCGCGCCCGTGCGGTCCATCTTGTTCACGAACGCTAGGCGCGGCACCTTGTACTTGTTCGCCTGACGCCAGACCGTCTCGGACTGCGGCTGCACGCCGCCCACGGCGCAGTACACCATGCAGGCGCCGTCCAGCACGCGCATGGAACGCTCCACCTCGATGGTGAAGTCCACGTGTCCGGGCGTGTCGATCAGGTTAATCCGGTGCTCCGGATAGTTCCCGTCCATGCCCTTCCAGAAGCAGGTGGTCGCGGCCGACTGGATGGTGATGCCGCGCTCGCGTTCCTGCTCCATGAAGTCCATCACCGCGGCGCCGTCGTGCACCTCGCCGATCTTGTGCGAAACACCGGTGTAGAACAGGATGCGCTCGCTGGTCGTGGTCTTGCCCGCGTCGATGTGCGCGCTGATGCCGATGTTGCGATACCGCTCAATAGGAGTCTTGCGTGCCACAGTGATGACTACCTTAAACGTTAAGGGGGCAGACCAGCGGTCCGCCCCCGGGATTTTTCAATTTGAAACGATCAGAACCTATAGTGCGCAAAGGCCTTGTTGGCTTCGGCCATGCGATGGACCTCGTCGCGCTTCTTCATCGCGCCGCCGCGGCCCTCCGCGGCCTCCATCAGCTCGTTGGCAAGGCGCAGTCCCATGGACTTCTCCGAGCGCTTGGAAGCGGCCTCG
>QGUL01000389.1 GCA_003242425.1 Pseudomonadota bacterium
AGGGCCGCCCGGCGCCCCCGGTACTCACGCCGCATCCGGCCGAAGCGGCGCGGCTGCTCGGCAAGAAGACGAACGAGGTGCAGGCCGACCGCGTCACCAGCGCGCTGGTGCTCGCGCAACGCTTCCGCAGCATGGTGGTGCTGAAAGGCAACGGCAGCGTCTGCGCGCATCCCGACGGCCGCTGGTGGATCAACCCCACGGGCAATCCGGGTATGGCGAGCGCGGGCATGGGCGACGTGCTCTCCGGCATGATCGCGGCGCTGATCGCGCAAGGCGCCACGCCCGAGCAGGCGCTGCTCGCAGCGGTGTATCTGCACGGCGCGGCGGGCGACGATCTCGCCGCTTCGGGCACCGGTCCGCTCGGCCTCACGGCGAGCGAAGTCGCCGAACGTGCCCGCACGCTGCTCAACCGCGCGCTCGGTTCCTAGTTCGCACGAGGGGCGGGAAGCGGGTGTTGCCGGTCAGTCGGCGACGCGGATCAGTCCGCCGTCATCGTCGTCGGCGTAGCCCCGTTCGATCTCCTCCGCGGTGGCGGGACGGATATTGCGCACCGTGCAGTCGAACTGCACCGCGATACCCGCATAGGGATGGTTACCGTCGAGCACCACGGCCTGGTCGGCGATGTCGGTGACGGTATAGATCACCGGTTCTTCTTCGTCGCCGCCGTCGCCGGGCACGCCTTCGAACTGCATGCCGACTTCCAGCGTCTCAGGGAAGAGTTCGCGCGGCTCGACGCGCACCAGGCTCTCGTCGTATTCGCCGAAGGCGTCCTCGGGCTCCAGACGCAGGCTGAGGCGGTCGCCGACCTGCTTGCCCTCGAGCGCCTGTTCGATGGCGGGGACGATGCCGTCGTAGCCGCCGTGCAGGTAGGACAAGGGCCGCTCGGAACGTTCGAGCAGATTGCCCCACACGTCGGACACCGCGATATCGAGCGATACGACGGTGTCTTTAGCGATTTTCATCGTTGAGTTTCTCCACCAGGGCCAGCACTTCGGCAGCATGCCCTTTCGGGTTCACGCCGTAAAGCGCGTGCCGCACGCGGCCGGCCTTGTCGATGATGAAGGTGGAACGCTGGATGCGGCCGCGGCCGTTTCCCGATTCGGGATCGCGCATCACGCCGTAGGCGCGGCAGACCTGGCCTTCCTCGTCGGAAAGCAGCGTGATGGCAAGGCCGTTCTCGTCGCGGAATTCCGCATGAGTGAGACAGTCGTCGCAGGACACGGCAAGGATCACGCAGTCGTGCGCGGCAAAACGCGGCTCGAGATCGGAAAACTCGATCGCCTGCAGCGTGCACCCCGGCGTTCCTGCCTTGGGATAGAAATACAGCACGACGTTCTTCTTGCCCTTGAACCGCGCCAGATCGACCGACTCCATGTCGGCGTCAGGCAAGACGAATTGCGGTGCGGGCTGTCCTGGCTGCAACATGAGAACGTTCACCAACCGGTCAGGTAAACCAACAGAAAGGCGAGACGATTCTAAACCAAGTCAGGAGCGGTTTCGTCAAGGCGGTGCCGCTACAATGACGCCATGGACAAGACGCTGCTCGGCGGCCTCACGCCGCGCCAGTTTCTCGAGGAATACTGGCACAAGAAACCGCTTCTCATTCGCGGAGCCATCCCCGGTTTTCGCAATCTGCTGGACGTCCAGGCGCTGTTCGAGCTGGCGGCGCGCGACGACTGCGAGTCGCGGCTGATCGGCCGCGAACGGAACAGGTGGGAACTGGAACACGGCCCTTTCGATCCGCGCGTCTATCGGGAACTGCCGAACCGGCGCTGGACCCTGCTGGTGCAAGGGTTGAATCATTTCCTGCCGGAAGCCGACGCGCTGATGCGCCGCTTCGATTTCATCCCCTACGCGCGCCTGGACGACGTCATGGTGAGCTACGCCGTGAAGGACGGCGGCGTCGGCCCGCACATCGATTCCTACGACGTCTTCCTGCTCCAGGGCGAGGGGCGCAGGCTCTGGCGCATCAGCAGCCAGCGCAGGATCGAACTCGACCCCAGGGCGCCGATCCGCGTCATGACCAATTTCCGCGCCGAGCAGGAATGGGTGCTGGAGCCCGGCGACATGCTCTACCTGCCGCCGCTCGTTCCGCACGACGGCATCGCGCTCGAACCCTGCATGACCTACTCCATCGGTTTCCGCGCGTTCACCGCGCAGGAGCTGGCAACCCAGTTCCTCGGTTTCATGCAGGAACGCGTCTGTCTCGACGGCATCTACCGCGATCCCGGCCTGCGTCCGCCGCGCAGCCCGGCGCAGATCGGCGACGACATGGTGCGCCAGGCCGAAGCGATGCTCGGGCGCATCCGCTGGTCGCGCCGCGACGTGGAGGATTTCCTCGGCCAGTATCTCTCCGAACCGAAGCCGCACATCTGTTTCGAACGGCCGCGCCGCCCGCTGCCGCCCGCGCGTTTCGCGCAAGCCGCCGCCCGTCACGGCCTGCGGCTCGCCCTCACCACCGGCATGCTCTACCGC
>QGUL01000040.1 GCA_003242425.1 Pseudomonadota bacterium
ACCCCGAAAACCACATCTGGCGCGGCAGGCCCGGCCGGGGGAGCCGCCCCGGTGCGCCGTACCCGCCTGCAGCGGCTCCCGCCACAGCGTAGCTGAGGATGCGGCCGCCGCTGTAGGCGATCTGGACGGGCACCCGCGCGCTCCACGACGCCGCGCCGCCCAGAGCGGCCGCGCCGCCGCCCTGCACGCGCACCGCCGCGCGGCCGCGCGCCGACATGCTGAGCGCGCTCACCACGCCCCCGCACATGGCGATGCAATGCACGCCGGAGAGCAGCCCGGTGAGGAAAGCGGTGAGCGCGAGCGTCATCAGACGACTTTGGAATAGCGCGCGGCGGTCTGGCCCTGCCGCAGATAGCGGTCGAAGACCATCGCGATCGCACGTACGAACAGCCGGCCCTTGGGCGTCACGGTGATCCACTCATCCTCGATCTCGACCATGCCCAGTTCCTCGTATTCGCGCAGGGCCTGCAACTCCTCGGCGAAATACTCGCGGAAGTTCACCAGATAGGCGGTCTCGATCGATTCGACCGACAGCGTGAAGTGGCACATCAGCGACTGGATCACCGCCCGGCGCAGCACGTCGTCGGCGTTGAGTTCCACGCCGCGCAGCACCGGCAGCTCGTTCCGGTCGAGGCGTTCGTAGTACTCCTCCAGGGTCTTGACGTTCTGACTGTAAGTCGCACCGACGGCGCTGATGGCCGAGACGCCGAACGCGACCAGATCGCATTCCGCGCGCGTCGAATAGCCCTGGAAGTTGCGGTGCAGGTGTCCCATCTTTTGCGCCCGGGCGAGTTCGTCGTCCGGCCGTGCGAAGTGGTCCATGCCGATGTACACGTACCCGGCATCGGTCAGGGTGCGGATCGCAAGCTGCAGCAGCTCGATGCGCGTGGCGGGGCTGGGCAGCTCCGCCTCGTTGATGCGCCGCTGCGGCTTGAACAGCGTCGGCAGATGGGCGTAATTGTACAGCGCAATGCGGTCCGGTTTCAGGCTCAGGGTCTTGGCCAGCGTCTCGGCGAAGCGTTCCGGCGTCTGGCGCGGCAGGCCGTAGATCAGATCGATGTTGACCGATTTGAAGCGGTGCTCGCGCGCCGCGTCCACCGCCGTCTTCGTGACCTCGAAGCTCTGGATGCGGTTGACCGCCTTCTGCACGTCGGGGTCGAAATCCTGGACACCCATGGACAGGCGGTTGAAGCCGATTTCCGCCAGCACGGCGATTTTCCCGGCGCCGGCGCTGCGCGGATCGATTTCGATGGAATACTCGCCGTCGGGCGCGAACTCGAAGCGCGCGCGCTGCATGCCCATCAGCTCGCGCAGCTCGTCCTCGGCGAGGAAGGTCGGCGTGCCCCCGCCCCAGTGCAGCTGCTCGGCCCTGCGCCGCCTGCCCAGGATGCCGGCGACGAGATCCATCTCGCGCTCCAGATAGCGCAGGTATTTGGTCGCGTGGCTGTACTGTTTGGTTATGATTTTGTTGCAGCCGCAGTAGTAGCAGAGCGTGTTGCAGAACGGCAGGTGGACGTACAGCGACAGCGGCTTGACCACGGCGAGCCGGCGCTCCGCCAGCACCTTGGCATGGCGGCGGGCGTCGTAGGCAGGCCCGAAACGGTCGGCGGTGGGGTACGAGGTATAGCGCGGCCCCGGCCGGTCGAACCGTTGCAGAAGCGCTGCGTCAGGAATCCAGTCGATTTCGTTCATTGCTGGCTCGCGTGAATAATTACAGTCTCGCGCAAAGCCGGGGGTGCCGATTGATGTGGATCAAAACGTCCTAAAAGCGTACACTTGGGCGCCGATGGACTGCGCCAAGACCACCCCCGTCAGCATTCAGCAACTCAAGAAGGTCTGCTCCACCTGCAGCCTGCGCGAGTTGTGTCTGCCCATGGGCCTTTCGCCCGAGGAAATCGAGCAGCTCGATCATCTGGTCTACACGCGCAAGCGCGTCAAGCGCGGCGAAAGCCTCTACCGGGCGGGCGATCCGTTCACCTCGCTCAACGCGGTCCGCACCGGCTTCTTCAAGAGCACGGTGGTCCTGGAGGACGGTCGCGATCAGGTCACCGGCTTTCACATGCCGGGCGAGATCATGGGGCTCGACGGCATCGGCACCGACCGCCACACCGTCAGCACCATCGCCCTGGAAGACAGCGAAGTCTGCATCATCCCCTACTCGCGGCTGGAGGAACTGTCTCACAAGGTGCGCAGCCTGCAGAGCCAGTTCCACAAGATGATGAGCCGCGAAATCGTGCGCGACCAGGGCGTGATGATGCTGCTCGGGACCATGCGCGCGGAAGAGCGGCTGGCCGCCTTCCTGCTCAACCTCTCGCAGCGCTTCGGCGCCCGCGGCTACTCCCCCACCGAGTTCAACCTGCGCATGACGCGCGAGGAGATCGGCAGCTATCTGGGGCTCAAGCTCGAGACCATCAGCCGCACCTTCTCCAAATTCCAGGAACAGGGCCTCATCACGGTGCGGCAGAAGCACGTGCGCATCGAGGATCTCAAGGGGCTGCGCCGGCTGCTCGGCCGCGAGTGCTGAGCCGGCGCACCGGCCCGGCCCGCGCCCCGGCGCGCCGGCCGGGGCGTTCCGAAAAATGCCCTCCCGTTTTTAGCGGAATACGAGCACCGGCACCTTCGAGGTGGCCAGCACTCTTTGCGTCACGCTGCCGAGCAGCAGCGACTTGACGGCGCCGTAGCCGCGCGAGCCCATGAAAATCGCGTCGCACTTGTTCTTGGTCGCCGCGTTGACGATCCCCTCGGCGGGCGAGACCGGCTCATCCACGAGGGTCTTGCACGGCACCTCGTTCTTGGCCGCGATGGCCGCCACGTCCTTGACCACGCGTTCGGCCTGCTCGCGCGTGCGCTTCTGCAGCGTCTTCACCGCCGTCGGGCTGGCCGCGATGCCTTCGTCCCCGTAGTAGCGCTCGAGCCGCTCCAGGCCCGTGTAGATCGTCACGCTGGCGCCCAGGCGCTTGGCGAGCTGGATGCCGGCCTTGGCGGCCTTCAGCGACACGGGCGAACGGTCGATGGGGATCAGAATATTCTTGAACATTCCACTTTCCTCCTTCTTGGCTTGTCAGCAACAGGTGTCTTCTTCCCGTTTCGGGCACCCCACCGGCCTTTGCGCCGGCTTCAGGGGACAGCGGTTGATCTCGTCGGCGGTGCGCTGGAAGAAACAGGTCAAGGCGCTCGAGGTGGAAGCGAACAGCCAGAGCAGGAAGAAGGCCACCGTGTAGACCGCGAGCCGGCTGTACTCGTGCGGCTGGCCGAATATGTGCAGGCTCATCGGATCGATCAACGTGAACAGGAAGGCCTCCGCGCCCGTCGCCACAATAAAACCCGGCCACAACACCCAAATCGCACGCTGCATCATCACTAGCTCCTCCACTAGTTGTTAGCGTGCCGCACTCCCCTCCAACAAAAGTTGCGACGCGCTCGTGTGCCAGGTGCCGCTCAGCCGCCAGGTTGCAGCCTCGTCCTCCAGGACCACGTGCCAGCGACCTGCCGACAAAGCGGCGACGGTGCTTTCGTACATCGATCCGCCCAGCGGGTGCAGGGTCACGATCTGATCCTCGCCCGCCCGGGTTGGATGGACAAAGCGTAGCAAAAGTGGCGCCCCTTGCGTCGGCTGGCCGTGCACAAGTACACGCACGACCCGCCGATCCTCGCTGAAAGTCAGCACGGCGCGCAGCCCCAGCTCGGCGGCGCGCTGCTTCTTGTCGAGCACTTCGTTGATGGCCAGGCCCTGCTTGTAGTAGTCGTCGACCACCAGGCCGTCGTCGGACTGCAAGGCCAGCCACAGCATGATGCCGCCCAGCACCAGCGAAGCGGCCGGGATGGCCATGAGGATCCAGGGCCAGGGATGCTTGTACCAGGGTCCGCCTTCCGGCTCGGGCGTGCGTTGTGGCTGTCGCTTCACTGGACGATGAACACCGAGTCTTCGACTGCGGCGATCGACGGGTCGTCAACCGCCTGGACCTGGATGAGGATCTTGTGCGCCCCCCTGTCCGCCATCCCGCCTTCGATGCGCAGGCGCAGCGGTACCTGGCGCGTCGTGGCCGCGGGCACCTGTATCACATCGTCGCTCGCCACGTGCAGGCTTTCCAGCCCGGTGGCGGTGATGCGGTAGGTGTGCGGCATTTCCTGCGTGTTCATGATCTGGACGCGGTAGACGTTCTCGAGCAGACCGTCCTCCACTTCGCGCATCAGGCTGGCGCGGTCGCGTATCACGTCGACCTTAAGGGGCACGCGCGTATACAGCGAATAGGCCGTCACGCTGATGATACCGAGCAGGATGACGCTGTAAGCCAGCACGCGCGGGCGGAACACGCGCTTGAGCATCTGGCTGAAGGACCAGCCGTTGGCCAGCCCGTTCTCGGTCGTGTAGCGGATCAGGCCGCGCGGATAGCCCATCTTGTCCATCACCTGGTTGCAGGCGTCGATACAGGCGGCGCAGCCGATGCATTCGTATTGCAGGCCGTTGCGGATGTCGATGCCGGTCGGACAGACCTGCACGCACATCGTGCAGTCGATACAGTCGCCCAGCCCCTGCGCCTTATGGTCGACCTTGCGGCCGCGCGCCCCGCGCGGTTCACCGCGGCCGGCGTCGTAGGTCACGACCATGGTGTCGCGGTCGAACATCACGCCCTGGAAGCGTGCGTAGGGGCACATGTACTTGCAGACCTGCTCGCGCATGAAGCCCGCGTTGCCGTAGGTGGCGAAGCTGTAGAACAGCAGCCAGAAGGTGGCCCAGGGGCCGATGTCGAAATTGAGGATGTCGGCGCCGAGTTCGCGGATCGGGGTGAAATAGCCGACGAAGGTGAAGCCGGTCCACAGCGCCACCGCGATCCAGGCGCCGTGCTTGGCGGCCTTGATGGCGAACTTGCGCGGCGACATCGGCTCGGCGTCGAGCCGCATGCGGCGCTGGCGGTCGCCCTCGATCTTGCGTTCGATCCACATGAAGATCTCGGTGTAGACCGTCTGCGGACAGGCGTAGCCGCACCACAGGCGCCCGCCGATCGCCGTGAACAGGAACAGCGAATAGGCGCAGATGATCAGCAGCGCCGTGAGATAGATGAAGTCCTGCGGCCAGAAGACGTAGCCGAAGATGTAGAACTTGCGCGCGGCCAGGTCGAACAGCACGGCCTGGCGGCCGTTCCACTCCAGCCAGCACAGCCCGTAGAAGACGAGCTGGGTGAACCAGACGAGCGTCCATCGCCAGGCGGCGAACCACCCGTGCACAGCGCGCGGGTAGATCTTCTTGCGTACCTCGTAAAGGCTTTGTTCGACCTCGTCGATCGCGCCGGCCTGCACGACCGGGATCTCTTCTAACCGGCGACTCACGCTCTGCTCCGTATCAGAAACTTGCTGCTTCGTGCCCGTGAAAAAAAAGAACGCGCGGGCCCGTGTTGCCCGCGCGATTCGTGTCTTTCAGACCACGTGCTCAGGACGACTGTCCCACTTTGACCGGCTCGGCCTGACCCGGTTCGCTCTTGTCCGGCTCGGCCAGCGGATTCCGTTGCGGCGGAGTGTTGGACAGGCTCCAGATATAAGCGGCCAACACGTGAATTTTAGATTCGCCGAGGAAATCCTTCCACGCCGGCATGACGTTGTTGCGGCCCTTGGTGATCGTTTCGACGATCGTCGCCTCGGAGCTGCCGTACAGCCAGACGTTGTCGGTCAGGTTCGGCGCGCCGAGCATCTTGTTGCCGGTGCCGTCGGCGCCGTGACAGACCGCGCAGTTCTGCGCGAACAGCGGCTTGCCGCGCGAGGCGCGGATCGAGTCGTGCGGCAGCCCCGAGAGCGAACGCACATAGTGCGCCACGTCGCGGGTACCGTCGCTGCCGAGCACCGCACCAAGGGGCGGCATCACACCGTTGCGGCCGTTGGTGATGGTCGCCACGATGGTCTGCGGATCGCCGCCATACAGCCAGTCGTTGTCGGTGAGGTTCGGGAAGCCCTTGCTGCCGCGCGCGTCCGAAGCGTGGCACTGCGCACAGTAGTTGAGGTACATGTTCTGCCCCATCGCGATGGCGGCAGGGTCGGCGGCCACCTCCTCGATCGACATCTGGGCGTACTTGGCATAGAGCGGCCCGAACTTCTGTTCGGCCTGGCGCTGCTCTTCCTCGTAGCGCTTGGCCGAGCTCCAGCCGAGGGTCCCCTCCCAGAAGCCAAGGCCCGGGTAGAACACCAGATAGCCGAGCGCGAAGACGATCGTGATGTAGAACAGCCAGCGCCACCAGTTGGGCAGCGGGTTGTTCAGTTCCTGCAGGTCTTCGTCCCACACGTGGCCGGTGGTTTCCACCTTCGCACCCGGCACGCGCCGCTTGCTTTGCGACTGCAGCAGGATCGCGCAGCCGATGATCGATGCGAGGGTGATGATGCCGACGTAATACCCCCAGAAGCTGCTGACGAAATCGGTCATTGCCGTGCCCCCGTGTCCTCTTCTTCTTCAAGTACAGATTTCGCGGCGCGCTCGAATCCCGCCTTGCTCCACGGACCGTAGGCCCACAGCACGATGCCGATGAACGACAGGAAGCTCAGTACGGTGATCAACGCGCGCAGATCGTTCAGTTCCATGATTGCGCCTTAGTTGCGGTCTTTGAGTGCGAGGCCGAGGCTCTGCAGGTAAGCGATCAGCACGTCCAGTTCGGTCTTGCCTTGCAGCGCCTTGGGCGCCTCGGCAATTTCCTCGTCGGTGTACGGCACACCGAGCTTACGCAGAGTCCTCATGCGCGCCTGGATGGTGCTGTTGTCCACCGGCGCGTTCTCCAGCCACGGGTAGGCCGGCATGATCGACTCGGGCACCACCGCACGCGGATTGATCAGGTGGATGCGGTGCCATTCGTCGCTGTAGCGGCCGCCCACGCGGGCGAGGTCCGGACCGGTACGCTTCGAGCCCCACAGGAAGGGGTGGTCGTACACGAACTCGCCGGCCACCGAGTAGTGGCCGTAGCGTTCGGTTTCGGCCCGGAACGGACGGATCATCTGCGAATGGCAGTTGTTGCAGCCCTCGCGGATGTAGATGTCCCGTCCCGCCAGCTGCACCGCGTTGTACGGCTTCAGACCCGCCACCGGCGTGGTGGTGGACTTCTGGAAGAACAGCGGAACGATTTCGAGCAGACCGCCGACGCTCACCACCAACAACGTGAGGACGATCAGCCAACCGACGTTGCGCTCGATTTTCTCTTGTGTGAAAGCCATTTTCTTGATCCCTCGTTACGCGTGGGCATGAGCTTCGACGGGCGGGATGCGCGCATCCACGCGCTCCCCGATCGCCGCCGTCTTGATGAGGTTGTAGAGCATCAAGAACATGCCGGCCAGGTACATCAGACCGCCCAGAACGCGGATCGCGTAGAACGGCATGCTGGCCTTGGTCGACTCGACGAAGGTATAGGTGAGCGTGCCGTCGTCATTGACCGCGCGCCACATCAGACCCTGGGTCACCCCCGAGATCCACATCGCGGCGATGTACAGCACGATGCCGATGGTGGCGATCCAGAAGTGCAGCGTGATGAGCTTGGTGCTCCACATCTCGGTGCGGCCGTACATGCGCGGGATCAGGTAGTAGAGCGAGCCGATGGTGATGAAGCCCACCCAGCCGAGCGCGCCGGAGTGCACGTGGCCGATGGTCCAGTCGGTGTAGTGCGAGAGCGCGTTCACCGTCTTGATCGACATCATCGGACCCTCGAAGGTCGACATGCCGTAGAACGACAGCGACACGATCAGGAACTTGAGGATCGGGTCGGTGCGCAGTTTGTGCCAGGCGCCCGACAGGGTCATGATGCCGTTGATCATGCCGCCCCAGGACGGCGCCAGCAGGATCAGCGAGAACAGCATGCCGACGCTCTGCGTCCAGTCGGGCAGCGCGGTGTAATGCAGGTGGTGCGGACCGGCCCACATGTACACGAAGATCAGCGCCCAGAAGTGCACTACCGACAGACGGTAGGAGTACACGGGGCGCTGCGCCTGCTTCGGCACGAAGTAGTACATCATGCCGAGGAAGCCGGCGGTCAGGAAAAAGCCCACCGCGTTGTGACCGTACCACCACTGGATCATGGCGTCCTGCACCCCGGCGTAGGCCGAGTAGGACTTGAGGAACGTGGCGGGCAGCGCCGCGCTGTTGACGATGTGCAGCAGCGCCACGGCCAGGATGAAGGCGCCGAAGAACCAGTTCGCCACGTAGATGTGCGGCACCTTGCGCTTGGCGATGGTGCCGAAGAACACGATGGCGTACGCGATCCAGACGAGGGCGATCAGGATGTCGATCGGCCACTCCAGCTCGGCGTACTCCTTGGAGGTCGTGATGCCCAGCGGCAGGGTGATGACCGCCAGGACGATGACCGCCTGCCAACCCCAGAAGGTGAAGGCCGCCAGCTTGTCACTGAACAGCCGCACCTGACAGGTGCGCTGGACGACGTAGTACGACGTCGCGAACAGACCGCAGCCGCCGAACGCGAAGATCACCGCGTTGGTGTGCAGCGGGCGTAGTCGCCCGAACGAAAGCCACGGTATGCCGTGGGTCATGTCCGGGAACACAAACTGTAAAGCGATGAACACGCCGACGAACATGCCGACGATGCCCCAGACCACCGTCATGACGGCGAACTGCTTTACAACCTTGTAGTTATAGGTTTCTTGTGTGGCGTCCATTGGTAGGCGCTTCCCCTTGGCTATGAAATTCGTTTGCGACGCGCGCAGGCATCCAATATGGCGAGCCAATCCTATGGCTCGCGAAAAATCTTCACTTGATTTAGGTCAAAGGCTGTTTCGAGACGCCATCCACGCAGTCGATAGCCACCATCGACCGGCGCGATATCGGTTCAGCGCGGCGTGCTTTGTCCCGAAGGACGGTCGTCGTCGAGCAGGATCTTGAAGGCGGGTCCTTCGAGATCGTCGAACTGGCCGCCCCGGAGGGCGTGCCAGAACACCACGGCGATCACGAACACCAGGACACGGACAGCGGGATGAGCAGATACAGTGCATCCATCTTTCTTCACTTCCCCGCCTGCCCGCGGCGCAGCCGCAGCGCGTTCGCCACCACCAGCAGCGAACTCGCCGACATGCCCAGCGCGGCAAGCCAGGGTGAAACCAGTCCGGCCACGGCGGCCGGGATCACGAGCAGGTTGTAACCAAATCCCCAGGCGAGATTTTGCCTGATAATTCGGCGGCTTTTCTCGGTCAGCGCGAGAACGCGCAGCAAATCGTAAGGTTTGCCGCTCAGCAGCACCGCATCTGCGTGCGCCTGCGACAGCGTGGCGCCGCTCGCCATCGCGATCGACACGTCGGCCTGCGCGAGCACCGGCGCGTCGTTGACGCCGTCGCCCACCATCGCCACGACGCGCCCTTCGCGCTGCAGCGCGCGCACGTACTCGCCCTTCTCTTCCGGCGTGGCTTCGGCGCGCGCGTATTCGATGCCCAGGCGCTGCGCCACCTCGCGCACCGCGCCCTCGCCGTCGCCGCTGAGCAGATGCACGCGCTTGCCGGCGGCGCGCAGCGCCTCGATCAGCTCGCGCGCCTGCGGCTTGAGGGCGTCGCCCAGCACGAAACAGGCGACCGGTCCGCGGCGGTCGTAACGCCCCGCCTCGGGATGCATCCAGGCGTCGCGGCGGAGCGCCCGGCCCGCCCCACGCGCCTCCGCGCAACGGGACTTG